>PIVS01000459.1 GCA_003353855.1 Desulfobacteraceae bacterium | reverse complement strand
GCCAGTTCGCTGTTTTTTTTTCGCCCGTCTTTTTGGAGGGCCTTCAGGGTGTGCCGGTCTATTTTATCCATGGAATCTCCCAAATTTAATTCGGTTGTTAATGGAATAGGGCAGTGTGAATTTGATTTTAATAAATATTATCGAATTCAATTAGAAAGTCAAGGGCGATATCAAAATAATCGCCCTAAGTTATTAAAAATTAACCGGATTTTATTCGGTATGCAACGTGGAAGATATTACACCGGAACAATTTCAAACCATTGTATCAAATACGTTGTCAGAAGATAAAGGAGGTATGATCATGACATTGGCTGAAAAACTTAGAAATGAAGGGCGTGAAAAGTGGCTTGAACAAGGGCTTGAACAAGGACTTGAACAAGGACTTGAGAAGGGGCTTGAACAAGGACTTGAGAAAGGGCTCATGGAAGGGATTGAATTTGCAGTTAGTATCAAATTCGGAGAAACTGATGATTGCAAAACAGTTATTGCAAAAATTAAGAGCATAAAAGATATAAACCTGTTAAATGAGAACATTGACGCCCTGGTCACGGCATTGAAGTCGGCGCTGTACAAGCGGGGCATCCCAAAGCAGTTATACGTGGACAACGGCTCCATATACTGCTCCCATGAGATCACTTTGATCTGCGCCAGGGTGGGCTGTATCCTACGACATACACCGGTTAGAGACGGGGCTGCCAAAGGAAAAGTTGAGCGATTCTTCAGAGGGCTTCGCGACCGGTTCCTGTCCCGGCAGCTGGATCTGTCTTCCCTGGAAACACTGAACAGGCAACTGACCCATTGGATCGAAGAGGAGTACATGGGATTCAGTAAAAGTTGTCATATGTATATTGGTAGTCCCCGTGTTCGGTGGTTTTTGTGGTGATGTTGTCCATGGCATCAAAGGTGTAATTGTGAATCATGAAGATACGGAAAATGAGCCAAAGGTCGATCTGGCCTCTTCCGACCCCTTCATTTTTTCTCGTCTTTTTTTGATAAAATCTCAGTAACTTTTATATAAGCCAGACCAAGTCCTACAAAAAATAGATAATAAATCCAGCTTGGAAGATCTTTGCCAAGCTTTTCATAGTAGCCAGCGATATAATCGCATACGAAAACAACCGCCACACAAATAGCAAGAAAAATAATTGTTATCATTATTCTAAATTTCGCAAAGCTCTTCATCACAATCCTGCATATTCATCAATATTTTATACATATTATCTTGAACAAAACCACCAATTAATCCAGCCAAACCACCTCTTAACATATTGGCACCTAAGGATCCCGTCCAGCCATTACCTATTTGTTTATCCGGTTTAAATGCTCCACCAACAAAGCCTCCCATAGCACCACCAGCAGTATTACTTTCAGCCATCCCTCCTATTGCTCCAGCAATGAAACCACCCTTACCACCGGTTAAAGTGCCAGCAATAGCTCCAACATAGCCACGATTAACTTTAAAAGCAGTATTGATTTCTGAACCAATTTTTGTGCTCTGGTTTTTGACCAGGGTAATGGACATAGGCTCTGCAACTACAACTGCGGCCGGAACATCGGTCTCGAAGGTGGCCGTTAAAAGAATCTCGTATTTATCCTGGATGACAATCTCATTGACTTCCCATTCCACTGTCACCAGATTATATTCTAAAAAGACATCACGGCTCACGGTAATACCGGGTTTGATCCAGACACGGCCGATGTATTCCTGGTGGTTGTCTGCGGTGATCCGGCATTTATAGGCCCCGGCCGTCAGATCTTCAAACAAAACTTCGCCAAAGTTGTCTGATACGGCTTTGTGATCAGACAGGGTGGTTTCATTCTGCAACCATATTTTTGCATTGGAAAGTTCGCGGATCAGTTCATTTTTTGCATTAAAATTGCCGGTGTAAAATAAAGAACAGGCCTGCTTTGGGAGAACCTGGCATTCATGAAGATTGATCCCCATGGCGTGCCGCTGCTTAAATTGGATTCATCACTTTTTACAGCCAGTTCAATGGTACCCATTTCTTGTGCACTGTTGTCTGCCCACAGGGTCAGGTTCAAGGCAACGGTTTCTTTATTGGATAAGGTTATTATATTGTCTCCCAAAGACTGTTTAAACGACTTTGAGTACAGGACATTCTCATCTCCATCCACAAGATACTATGTGATCTGGGTGGAGGCCTGTTTACTGCTCTGTTCCGCAGTGATTATCTCCACATCAGCCGCGCCTGAATTTTCTAAGGTAAACCAGACTTTGCCGGCTCCGCCCCGGATGAATTCTTCGTTTTTGATCTCAAGAACCATGGGACTGTTTTTTACTTCAATATCATGGATTCGGATGATCCTTGTGGTCTCTCCCGGGTTCGGAGTGATCTGGATAGTTGTGGTCAGGGTCTCCATATCAGTAAGTTCTTTGTAACCGCCAACAATGACAGGAATAACCTTTGATTCTCCTGCTTCCAGGGAAAAGGTCTGTGACTTATGGGTATGACCACCCACACCCGATTTGAGCATGATGCCATTCAAGGGTTGCGAAGACTTATTTTGAACCGTATATTTCAGTCGGTTCATGATACCGCGTTTAATCATAGTATCGGGTGCAAGGTTTGCTGCTATTTTTGGCAGTACTCATGATTTTATCTTGAAGCCCGACAATTTGCATGATACTGACGACCCATGGACAATAAAATTCAAAATTCCCATGACAGCCTTTTTAAAGAAACCTGGAGCAACAAATCCAATGCAAAGGCTTTTTTAGAAAATTATCTGCCCCAAAAAGTCTTGAATGTTGTTAACCTGGATTCTCTTGAAATCTGCAAGGATACATTTATAGAAAATGATTTGAAAAATTATTATTCAGATATGCTTTACAAGATAAATATAGGGGATACGCCAGGATATATTTATTTTTTATTTGAGCATAAAAGCTATCCTGACAAAAGGGTCCACCTCCAGCTTCTTGAATACATGACTAAAATATGGAGACTTGACTTAAAACAACACAAAAGAGAAAAACTATCTATCATTGTGCCGTTATTGCTGTATCACGGCCCTAAAAAATGGAAAGTAAAAGAAGAGTTTTCTTCCATGCTTGCAGGCCCTGTTGATATCATGTCCGATTATATCCCTGATTTTCGCTATGTTCTGTATGACCTGTCAAAATATTCTGATGATGATATTAAAGGAACCATAACCGCCCGTGTGGTCATGCTGATATTCAAGCATATCTTTGAACAGGACTTTGCCCAAAAATTGCCTGGAATATTTTCTTTGTTAAAAGATTTGTCAGAAAAAGAAACCGGTTTGCAATATTTTGAATCTCTGATAAAATATATATTCAGCAACGTGGAAGATATTACACCGGAACAATTTCAAACCATTGTATCAAATACGTTGTCAGAGGATAAAGGAGGTATGATCATGACATTAGCTGAAAAACTTAGAAATGAAGGGCGTGAAAAGTGGCTTGAACAAGGGCTTGAACAAGGACTTGAGAAGGGGCTTGAACAAGGACTTGAGAAGGGGCTTGAACAAGGACTTGAGAAAGGGCTCATGGAAGGGATTGAATTTGCAGTTAGTATCAAATTCGGAGAAACTGATGATTGCAAAACAGTCATTGCAAAAATTAAGAGCATAAAAGATATAAACTTGTTAAAAGCCTTAAAGGGTAAAATCAAATCTGCAAAAACAGTTCCTGACCTGATTAGATCTATAGAAAATTAAAATAGAATAGGGCAGAAAATTCTATAGGCTTTGTCGTGACTGCCTTTGTCGGCAACCTGCCGAGGGATAACCGAAGGTGGGTAGCATTGAATAAGATGAACCTGATAAAGGGGGACTGATATGTCAGCCTCTTTTACCATTGGATTTTAAATTTTGAACTTTTTATAGTCCATAGCAGATGAATTGATACTTGAATAATGCATAAATGAATGATATTCTATTCCTAAATTAAACCACTCAACTTGGGGAATTATAGAGTATGATATCATCTCGTGGAAAAGCATTACTACCAGAAACAAAGAAGCTTATTGTTTCAACGAAACAATATTTTGACAATAATAAACTGACACCAAAAGAACCGAGCGCAAAACGTACTGCGGATGCTTTGGGCATTGGCAT
>PIVS01000458.1 GCA_003353855.1 Desulfobacteraceae bacterium | reverse complement strand
ATCCAGATTCTGGTGTCCAAAGCGCCTCTGTCAGAAACCAAATCCAGACAATTGTTTGTTGAAGCCCATGTCTCCTCTTCAGATCTGGTGGTGGGCCAGCAGACCATATACACCGTTAAGCTGTTTGCCGCTGTCAGGTTTGCCAGGGCCACTCTCAAAACCCCTCCCTTTGATTCCTTTGCTGCCCAGGAACTTAAGGGACGTAAAAATTACACCCAGACTGTCAATGGTATTCCCTATTCCATAAGCGAGATTAACTATATTCTCCAGGCGGAAAAGCCGGGCAGTTTTGAGATTGAGCCGGCAATTATCATGGCGGATCTCATACAGCAGTCCGGCGACAATTCCCTTGATTCATTTTTTGCATCTTCCCGGACAAAATCGGTGCAGGTTCCATCCAATGGGGTAAGTCTCGTGGTGGGACCTCTTCCCCCCTATACTGGAGACAATCTGTTTTCAGGGCTTGTGGGGCAGTTTACCATGGGGGCAACCATTGATAAACCCGGTCTTTTGGCCGGTGAATCCGCCACCCTGACTCTTACCATCCAGGGCAAGGGTAATATCATGGATGCCGGAGCTCCGTTGCTGAACCTGGACCCGGGGCTGGTGAAAGTTTATGATGACGCCCCCACAGAAGAGATTACTGCCACGGCAAAGGGTTTTTCCGGCAAGAAGATATTCAAGCGTGCCCTGGTTCCCAGGCAGGCCGGGACCCTTGTCATCCCTGCCTTATCTTTGACCTATTTTGATGTGGATGACCGTGATTATAAGACAATCAAAACCGATGAAATCGTTCTTGATGTTATTGGGGCGGCATCCATTTTGACCACGGATTCCAGGGAAGGAGACGGCGCTGGTTTCAACGCCGACCCCGGGGAAAATGGCAGGTCAGCCGGTCAAAAACACGAAGTGGTGATGGTGAACAAGGATATACTGGATATTAAGGACAGTATTTCCATCCTGTCCACTTCCTTCCAATTTGATTTTTCTTTCTTTGTCCTGCTGGTGCTTGCACCGGGGCTGGCATATGGAATTTTTGTTTTTGTCTTCCGGCTTCAGACCCGGGAAAAATCCAATGAAACCCTGATGGCCCAAAGGGCCGCTCAAGCCATAAAAACAGCCGAAAAGCTGGCAGCCTCGGGCAAACCCTTTTTAAATAATCTCCAGTCAGGGCTTATTGCAGGCATCCTGGCAAAGGCAGATAAACAAGGGGAGAGTCTGACCTGTGACGAGGCAAGACAGATACTTAAACAGGCCGGAACCAACTCCAATGTTATTGATGAGGTGGTGACCCTGCTTGAAAAGCTGGATGCCACCAGGTTTGGAGGACAGACACAAAAAAATTCAAAGGCTATTCTTTCCCCCGGCCGTGTTAAACAGATTATTAAGATGCTCACTATCATTTTTTGCTGCCTGGGGCTTTTTATCCACGCTTCCCCCTTTGCCTTTGCCAAGGATAAGATCGGCAATACCGCCACGAAGGGTTTGACAAATCCGCCTAGTCCGAAAAATCCTCCCGTCAAGAAAAATCTGCCTGACCTGACCACACCCTTTATTGACGGGATCAAACAATACCAGGCCGGTGAATTTAAAGATGCGGCAAAAAGTTTTGAAATAATTGCGGCATCCGGTGTGGTAAATCCGGATTTGTTTTATAATATCGGTAATGCTTACTTAAAAGCCAATGACCTGGGCCATGCCATTTTATGGTATGAGCGGGCAAAGCGTCTTTCCCCCAGGAACCCTGATCTGCTCTTTAACCTGGCCCATGCCAATACCCTTGTCAAAGACAGGATAGACTCTCCTGTGACCCTGACGGATATCCTTTTTTTCTGGCAGGGAGTTGTGCCTTTGAAATGGATTCAGACAGGGGCCATTGTTTCTTCCTGCCTTTTTTTCCTTTGGGCCGGGGTGCAAACCCTTCGAAGAAAGCGCATTTTTTCCGGGCTGGGCTGGGTTTTTCTCCCTTTGCTGGTTCTTTTATTCCTGGCCGCCGGCATGGATGATTACAGGTCCCGGGCCGAGAATCTGGCCGTAATTACCCAGGACGAGGCCGCCGTGCGGTCGGGTATAATGGAAACTTCCACCAAGTTGTTTGAACTCCATGCCGGCACAAGGGTCCAGGTTAGGGGACAAAGGAACGGATATTTAAAAATCAGGTTGAAAAAGGGCAGGGTCGGGTGGGTGAAACCCGGGGCTGCCAAGGTTATATGATCCCCAAGGAGTTTTTTTTGAATAAAAAGGCAAGACAGCGGCTGTTGCAGGTGGGCATGGGGATTGGATTGCTCCTTCTGGCATTTTTATTGGAAATGGTGGCCATTGAGCCTCCGGGTATTTATTCCTATTCCCAACGGGGTTACAAGGGGTTTAAAATTGGATTGTCCAGGGAAGGGCTGCTCAGGGAAATCAACAAGGTAACCGCCATTAGACGGATCATAGCCTGTGAGCCTAATTCATCCCAAGATCTGAAATTAACCTCCCGGCGGTTCTTTGAAATGACAGATGGCCTGATCCAATCCCATGTCTGGATTTGCCGGGGTAAAAAAAAAGTGGGGTTCCTCTTTATATTCCAAGGGGATCGTCTTGCCCGGGTTCTTCGTTTAAAAAGCTCTTTTTTTAAAGAGGGGGCTTCCCCCTTGTTTGACCGGTGTGAACCAGAAATTTACCCGGAGATGGATGGGTATCTTGAACGACAGACAACCCATGAAATCTTTTACGAGCATGAATAAGCCCCGATCAGAATAAGATTGAACTCAAAGGGTAATTAATGTATAAACAAATTTGCCCGGGCTGGATAAGCCGGAGATGATTTTCTAAAGATATTAAGACCTTGTCAGGTCTGGAGGGCTATAATGAATATGGATATTTCCAAAACACGGATCGGGGTTGTGGGAGCAGGCAGCTGGGGAACCGCCCTTGCTAAATTACTGGCTGATAAAGGGTTTCCTCTGGATCTATGGGCCTTTGAACAAGAGGTGAAAGAACAGATTGAAAAAGAGAGGGAAAACAAAGTTTTCCTTCCCGGATTTGTTCTGCCGAAAAACCTTGTCCCCTCCAATGACCTTGAAAAAGTCTTGAAAAACAAGGACTTGGTCCTGGTGGTGGTCCCCTCCCATTGCATGAGAAATGTTTCCCTGGAAATGAAACCATTTGTCAGCCCTGACACCATTGTTGTAACTGCTTCCAAGGGCATTGAAAATGTAACCCACCAGACCATGACAGATATTTTGTCTGAAAATCTTGATTTTATTCCAAAGGAAAATTTTGTTGTCCTGTCCGGCCCCAGTTTTGCCAAGGAAGTGGCAGCAAAGATACCAACGGTGGTCGCTGCGGCTTCCAAAAATCGGCAGGTGGGCGAATATGTCCAGGCTGTGTTTTCCTGTTCCACCTTTCGGGTCTATGTAAACGATGACCCGGTGGGAACCCAGATCGGGGGGGCCATGAAAAATGTACTGGCCATTGCCGCCGGTATCTGTGATGGGATGAATATGGGCCTGAACCCCAGGGCTGCGTTAATCACCCGGGGACTGACCGAGATGAATCGTTTGGGCAGTAAAATGGGCGCCGATCCTTTAACCCTGTCCGGTCTGGCGGGTGTGGGAGATCTTTTGCTGACCTGTACCGGTGCATTAAGCCGGAACTACACCGTGGGCAAGCAGATTGGACAAGGTAAAAAACTGGATGACATTATTTCTGAAATGAGAATGGTGGCAGAAGGGGTAAAGACGACCCGTTCCGTGTACAATTTGTCTCAAAAACTGGGGGTGGAGCTTCCAATCTGCAATGAGGTGTATGCGGTCCTGTTTGAAGGCCGGCCCGTGGCCGATACAGTGGCACGCTTGATGAACCGGACCTTGAAACATGAACTGGACGGGGTGCGCTAACTTAAGCAGTTTTCTTGTTAACAGTTCAAAGATTTTACCAGATTTATTTTACCAGACTTCTGGATAGGCAACGTCCACAAAGCTATTTTCCATCTTGAATTTATGGTCTCGCTCCATGGAGGCAAGGTCCAGAAAAACTTTTTTTAATTGCGGATCATCGCAGTTGTCTGCAAGGGCTGTGTATTTTTTCATGGCAAGCTCTTCATTTTTCATTGCAATACCAATGGCACC
>PIVS01000457.1 GCA_003353855.1 Desulfobacteraceae bacterium | reverse complement strand
AAAGACTGAGTTTTGGCCCTGTGGGATCGACCAAGATGGCCTGTCAGGAATGGATGGCAAATGAAATGGCCTTTTTGGCCATGCTTCAGGCAGCACGACAGTATACCATCGATGGATACACCCTTTTGATCATGGATGGAAACGGTCAAGTGGTTGGAAAATTTATCGCAGCAAACTAAAGGATCAAGATTGCGCATCAGCCCTGGACCGGCGAAAATACTTTATAGGCCCGGGGTGACAGGGATGTAATTGAGACAAAGGTCTCATGGGCATGAAGCCTTCCTGTGTTTATAACATGCCCAGGCCTTTTCAAGGGAGCCGGTTCAGGGAAACCCGCACCGGCTCTTTATACAAATGGAATAGTTCAAATTTTGACTGTTTACTCTCCCAAATAGGCTTCCCTGATTTTGGGATTATCAAGAAGGGCGCTGGCCTTATCTTCCAGGGTAATCTCCCCGGTTTCAACCACATACCCCCGGGTGGCAGCCTGGAGTGCCAGATTGGCATTCTGCTCAACCAGAAGGATGGTGGTGCCGTCTTCTTTGTTGATATCGGCTATAATATCAAAGATCTGCTGGATAATAATGGGGGCCAGTCCCAGGGAGGGCTCATCCAGCAGAAGCACCTTGGGTTTGGTCATCAAAGCCCTTGCAATGGCCAGCATCTGCTGTTCTCCACCGGAAAGCGTTCCCCCGTGCTGGCGGCTCCGCTCTCCCAAGATGGGAAAGAGATCATAGGAATGCTGGATATCCTTGGCAATCTGATCTTTGTCATCCCGGTGAAATGCGCCCAGGATCAAATTTTCCTCCACGGAAAGCCTCGGGAATATCCGTCTTCCCTCGGGAACCTGGCAGAGCCCCATGGTGGGCAGTTTTTCAGGGGAGACCTTGTTGATCAGCTTACCGTCATAGTAAACTTCTCCCTTTTCCACCGGAACAATCCCGCAGATGGTCATAAGCGTTGTGGACTTACCCGCACCATTGGCACCGATAATGGCCACGATTTCCCCGGGCATGACCTTTAGGGACACCCCTTTTAAGGCCTTGATGGACCCGTATCCGGAATGGACATTTTTCAATTCAAGAATTGGTTGATCACTCATGGGTATCTAACCCTCCTTTTCTTCAGATCTGGTTCCCACACGCTTGGCCGGTATGAGACCGGAAGGTCTGAAAAGCATCATGATAATCATGGTGGCGCCAAAGACCAGCATACGATAGGATTCAAACTCCCTGAAAACCTCGGGCAGTGCAACCAGGGCAATAACCCCCAGAACAATCCCGGGGATGGAACCCATACCGCCCAGAACCACCATGCACAATACCATGGCCGATTCGAGGAAGGTAAAACTTTCAGGGGATACAAATTTCATCCGGGCAGCAAAGAATGCACCTGCCAGACCTGCAAACACCGCCCCCATGGCATAAGCCAGCAGTTTGTAAATAAAGGTATTCACCCCCATGAGCTCGGCTGCGGTCTCATCTTCCCGGATGGATTCCCAGGCCCGGCCCACCCGTGAAAAATTTAAACGGCGGACGGCGATGGCCGCAAAGATAGCCAGCCCCAGGGCAAAATAATAAAAAAGCTGAAGTTTTTTCACCCAGATATGTTCAAAGGTAAATCCGTTTTCAAATACCGGGATAAAAATACCGATTGGCTTAACCCCGAGAACCCCGTTGGGACCATTGGTCAAACTCATCCAGTTGTTAAGAATAATCCGGATGATCTCCCCGAATCCCAGGGTGACGATAGCCAGGTAATCCCCCCTCATACGCAGCGTCGGATATCCGACGATACATCCGGCAAGACAGGCAAAAAGGGCTGAAAAAGGCAGGCAGACCCAAAAAGAGAGCCCATAGGCAACATTTAACAGGGCATAGGTATAGGCCCCCACCCCGTAGAATGCAATATACCCGAGATCCAGCATACCGGCCAGGCCGACTACCACGTTGAGGCCCAGTCCCAGACAGATATACAACAGGACATTAATGGCCACATCGGTGCCGTAGCGTCCTGCAAACTGGGGATAAACCAATGCCACGCCCAGGACCAATACAATCCAGACCCAACTGGGAAAAGCCGTTGCAGCAGACTTTGCAGTCCTGGACAAGGGGTTTAAAATAAATTTCAAATAACCGCTGGCCTTTGTCACATAAATAATGAGAAAAACAAAGGTCCCTGCCAATAGATAGGTCCACACCGTCATAGTTTTCTGGAAGGTCAGGGTGCCGTCGGCATGAATGCCCATCAACGGCCAGAGCAGGCCTAAAAGCCACAGCATGCCGAGGGTATATTGTTTCCAAATTTTCTTAAACTCGTGTATCATCGATATTCTCGCCCATAATTCCAGTTGGTTTAAAATAAAGGACCGCAATCAATATAATAAATGCAAACACATCCTTGTATTCGCCTGAGATATAGCCTGCACCGAAGATCTCGACCATTCCGATAATCAGACCGCCTATCATGGCACCGGTAATATTTCCGATCCCCCCCAGCACAGCAGCGGCAAACGCCTTGATGCCCGGAACAAATCCCATGTCATACTTGACCGATCCGTAATAAAGGCCATACATGATACCGGCAGCAGCAGCAAGTCCCGCACCTATGGCAAAGGTAAGGGAGATGATTCTATTGCTGCCTATGGCCACCAGAGCAGACATGGTCTTATCCTGGGCCGTGGCCCGCATGGCCATACCGATTTTGGTTTTAAAAACCAGAAGATTGAGGCTCACCAGCAAAAAAGCGGTCAGGGAAACGATCAGTATCTGGAGATAAGAAATGGTAATCATGCCAAAATCAAATTTTCCCTGGAACAGCTCACTGGGATAAACAGCATCGTAAACCCCCTGGGTGAGCATCATCCCGTTGGAAAGAAAAATGGACATCCCAAGGGCAGACAAAAGAGCCGCCAGTCTTGAATTTTTCCGCAACGGTTTATAGGCGATTTTTTCAACCCCCACCGCAAGATAGGCGCAATAGGCCATGGCTATCATAAAAGAGGCTGTCAGGCAGATCACCGGATGGGAATCCATATAACCTACTCCTGCAAAATAAGCCAGGGCAATGGCACCCACGTATCCGCCTGCGGCAAAAAATTCCCCGTGGGCAAAGTTGATGAGCTGGATAACACCGTATACCATGGTATACCCCAAAGCAATCAATGCGTACATCCCGCCAAGGGTTAAACCGTTAATCAACTGCTGAATAAAATATTCCATTGTATATATTCTTAACTTTACTTCGTGGATGAATAAAAAGATGCGCCCAAAGCCACGGCCCCGGCCGCATCACTTTTTAATCAGATCAGGTTTTAATCAGATCAGGTTTTAATCAGATCAGGTTTTAATCAGATCAGGTTTTAATCAGATCAGGCAGCCGGATTATTTCATCAGACCATTGACCGGTTCCCAATAGGGAACAAAATTGCCGTCAACAACTTTATAGGCAATGTAGGAAGATCCGGAATCGCCATTGGCTGCAAACTTAACATGCTTTGCAACACCCTGGAAATCCAGTTTCATCATTTCAGCTTTAACAGCCTTGGAATCTGTGGTACCCGCAGCCTTGATGGCTTTTAACAGAGCAGTTGCCGCATCATAGGCATAGGTTGCATAGGCAGCGATGGCACCATATTTGGGTACATATCTTTCTTCAAAGGCTTTGTATTCCGGCGTGGTTTTGTCTGTAAACCCATAGGTCAGATAAATACCTTCGGCGGCTGTTTTGGCAACATCCATGTATTTGGGCTGGAACACGGCATCCTGGGTAACAATCTGGGATTTCAGGCCCAGACGTTTTGCCTGGATTGTCATCATGGCTGCAGGAGAGAATCCCTGGAGAGACATATAGTAGATATCGGCATTTGCCCGTTTTGCCATGGTCAAAATTGCGGAAAAATCTTTGTCGCCCTGGTTGACATGCTCATGGTTAGCAACTTCCATACCCATTGACAGAGCCGCTTTTTTAACGCCGTCGGCAAGTCCCTGGGAATAGGTGGTTTTATCATCCACAATAAAAATTGTTTTCGCGCCCAGAGCTTCTTTCATAAATTTGGCCGCTGCAGGGGCCTGGGCATCATCTCTTCCGCACATTCTGAACATGTAACCAAGACC
>PIVS01000456.1 GCA_003353855.1 Desulfobacteraceae bacterium | reverse complement strand
GCTTCCACCCCCTTGATCATCAACCGGTACTGGGCAGGATTTAAGTTCAGGTTATCCCGGATATGAATCGGCGGAATAATGATACCCATTTCCGTGGCAAACTGCCGCCGGATGGCCCTGATCCGTCCCAAAAGCGTCCCGTCCTGCTGTTTGTCCACCAGGGGAATAAGACCGTAACCCACTTCCAATTCGATTGTCTCCAGGGTTAACAAATGGTCCACCTGTTCCGGCTGTCCCGGGGCTGCCTCTTCTTCCCCGGCTTCAACCTGGGCATCTTCTTCCCCTTTTTCATCTACCTGCAAAAAATACCAGGCCAGGGTTCCCATGACAATCCCCAGGGTCATGAAGGGAAGGGAGGGAAGTCCCGGTACCAATCCCATGCAGAAAATAATCACAGCGCCGATAAATACCGGAGTGGAACTGGAAAGCAGATGTTTGGCAAAATCCGCACCCATTTTGGTCTCTGCACCTGACCGGGAGACCAAAAGACCTGCACCTGCTGAAATCAACAATGCAGGAATCTGGGAAACCAGACCATCCCCAACGGTTAAAAGGGTGTAGGTGGTCAATGCGTCAGCCATTTCCATGCCCTGCTGGAGCACACCGATGACAAAGCCGCCCACAATATTGATCATGGTGATCACGATCCCCGCAACGGCATCCCCCCGGACAAATTTAGAGGCACCGTCCATGGCACCATGGAATTCAGATTCCCGGGCAATTGCTTTCCGCCTGTCCCCGGCCTCGACCTCATCTATCATCCCGGCGTTGAGATCCGCATCAATGGCCATCTGTTTTCCGGGCATGGCATCCAGGGTAAATCTGGCAGCAACCTCAGCGATCCTGCCCGCACCCTTGGTGATAACCATAAAATTAATCAGCACCAGAATGATAAAAATGACCAGCCCCACCACATAATTTCCCCCCACCACAAAACTGCCAAAGGACATGATAACTTGCCCGGCAGCCGAAGGCCCCTCACTGCCGTGCAAAAGGATCAGCCGGGTGGATGCCACATTCAGGGAAAGACGAAACAGGGTCAAGACCAATAATAGAGAAGGAAAAATACTAAACTCCAATGGCTTGGTCGTATACATGGTGGTGATGAGCACAATAATGGCAAATGATATATTCAATGCCAGAAAAAAGTCCAGAACCATGGGATGGAGGGGTAAAACCATTGCCATCAGAATACCGATAAAGGCAACGATCATTAAAATATCAGATGCTTCGCTTTTTAACCCGGCAAGAATACCGGTTCCTTCTGCTGCCATTTACACCCCTTATTCCATCAATTGTCGTATCAATTTTGACGCCACTAGTTTATTTTGACACCAGCGTCAAAAATTTGTCACTGTTTTATCCGCATTTTATTACCGGCTGTTTTTAAGTTTGTACACATAGGCCAGTACTTCCGCCACTGCCTGGTAATATTCAATGGGAACCTCCCCACCGATATCTACATGACTATACAAATTCCGGGCCAATTGCTTATCCTCAACCAGGGGAATCTGATTTTCCCTTGCAATCTTTCGAATATTTTTGGCCACAGGCCCTGCACCTTTTGCCAGCACCCGGGGGGCATCCATCTGCATTCCGTCATATTTCAGGGCCACGGCAAGCCGGGTGGGATTGGTCACCACAACATCTGCCTTGGGCACATCGGCCATCATACGCTTCCTTGCTGCTTCATGCTGGAGCTGGCGGATCCTTGTCTTGACCATGGGATCACCTTCTGTCTGTTTTGTCTCATCCTTTACCTCTTTTTTGGTCATTTTCTGATCTTCCAAAAATTTCCATTTTTGATAAGCATAATCCAACAGGGCCACAACCATCATGATCAGGCAGACCTTAATAACAGTCCAGAAGGATATATTGAGTATAAACAGCAGAATCTGGCCAATGGAATTATCATGCAATCTGTTGATATTGATCAGTTCTCCCTTGATGGCATAATAGACCACCATGGTGATAACGCCTATCTTTGTCAGATTTTTCACCATTTCCACCACTGCCCGGGAGGAAAATTTTTGTTTAAACCCGCTGATGGGATTAAGCTTTGAAAGTTTGGGTTCAATGGCTTTCCATGAAATAGCAAAACCCACCTGGGCCACATTAGAAAGAAGGGCCACCATATAAACACCCACAAAAAGCGGCAGACAGATCATGAACATTTTCTGGCCATGTACGGCCAAAATCTCTATCATTTGCGCCTGGGTAAATTCAGGGATTTTTTCAAAAGTAAAATTATAATGAAAGACCTGGAGCAGGTTGTTATAAATATGATTTGCCGAGGCCCACAGGGCAACCACACCGCCCATGAGGACAAAAACAGAAGGAATTTCAACACTTTTGGCAACCTGACCTTCCTCACGGGCCTTGGAAAGCTTACGCGACGACGCATCTTCGGTTTTCTCTCCGCCGCTTTCAGGATCTTCAGCCATCTATCATCCACCCCCTGCATAAAAAAGCAGGTACATTAATAATTTTTTAAATCCGCCTACATAATTTTTTGTCACAATGACAACTATCTCAAGGGTGAGCCCGAAAAGAAAAAGCCCCACAACAATCTTCAAAGGAAAGGCCACAATCATTACATTCATCTGGGGGGCAAACTTTGAAACCAGCCCAAACCCCACACTGACAAAAAACAGGGCAGCCATCACCGGGGCACCGATTTTGACGGCAACCATGAAAAGCCCACCGGCCAAATCCAAAATTTTAACCAGAAGCACTTTCTGCATGATAAAAACCCCCACCGGCACCAGTTCGAAGCTGTTGATCAAGGCACAAATAATAATATGATGGCCGTTTAATATAAGAAAAACCACCACACAGACCCAATACCCCAGTTGATCCATGATGGAAACATTGGCACCGCTCTGGGGGTCCACCACATTGATCATGGCAAATCCCATTTGGAAACCGATCACCTGGCCTGCCAGTTGAACCGACCCGAAAAAGATTCTCAGACAGATGCCAAGGGTAAGGCCAACCATTACTTCTGTCATGATTAAAAGACCGGTGGATACCGCATCCAGAGGGAACCTTGTCAAATCCACCGGTACAACGGAATAAAAGAGCAGGGAGAGAACCATGGCAAACCCCATTTTCAGGGTGGCGGGAAATACAGCCGATGAAAAAATCGGAAACATGAGAAGAAAAATGCTTACCCTCAACAGCACCAGCATATAGGTCCTGAACTGGACAGGATCGATGACGTTGAGGATTTCCATTCAAAGCCGCCTAGCGTATGTACATGGGAATATTTTCAAATACACGGGCGGTGTAACTGGTAACTTTTTCCAGCATCCAGGGGGCAGCAAACAAAAGTCCCAGAAAAACCGCAATGATTTTGGGGACAAAGGTCAGTGTCATCTCCTGGATCTGGGTGACTGCCTGGAAAACACTGATAATCAAACCTGCCAGAAGCCCCAGGCCCAGCATGGGCATGGAAAGATAGATGGTCATAAGAATGGCTTCCTTGGCAAATTCAACCACAAATTCAGGGGTCATGGCTACACTCCAAAGCTTTTTATTAAGGAACCGCAGATCAAATGCCATCCATCCACAAGGACAAATAGCATGAGCTTAAACGGCAGGGATATCATAACCGGCGGCAGCATCATCATACCCATGGCCAGCAGAACAGATGCCACCACCATATCGATGACCAAAAACGGAATATACAATACAAAACCAATGATAAAAGCGGTTTTAAGCTCTGAAATCACATAGGCCGGGATGAGCACCAATAAAGAAACATCTTCACGTGTCTCCGGTTTTTTCATCTCTGCTTCCTTTACAAACAGGGCAATATCTTTTTCCCTGGTATTGAGAAGCAAAAATTTACGGATGGGTTTTTGTGCCGTTTCAAAGGCGGTATCATAGGAAATCTTGCGCTCAAGATAGGGATTGAGAGACTGATTATACACATCCATGGCAACGGGTTTAACAATAAAAAATGTCATAAAAAGGGCAAGCCCCACAATCACTTGGTTGGGGGGACTGGACTGGGTACCGATGGCCTGGCGCAGAAAATGGAACACAACAATCAACCGGGTAAAAGGGGTCATTAAAATCAGGATTGCCGGTGCCAGGGCTATCAGGGTTAAAAG
>PIVS01000455.1 GCA_003353855.1 Desulfobacteraceae bacterium | reverse complement strand
GCCTCTAACCTGCAAACAAAGGAAAAATTTTTCCAGGCAAAACAGATGGCCCACCAGGAGACCCGGGATATTTTTTCAAAGGCAAAAACAGATTTACTGGATTTGAAAACCAGTGATTCCATATCCGACACCCTGACACAATACTTTAGGCTACGGGAGAGGCGGTTTCGATAAATGCAGGATATTAACATTATAAAATCACCTGTTATGGTCGGCCTGGACCCGGGCCTTGTCAAAATGATACTGTTCATTGCGGGGGGAATAGTTTTTTTGATCCTTGTGGTTTTTCTGATCAAAAAATTCTGGAAATCAAGGTCCAAGGACAAGGGAAACCAATTGACCCCCGCCATCCCGCCCTATAAGCTTGCCCTGGGGGAATTGGATCGCCTTTGCCAAAAAGACGTGATCGATCCCAAACCCTTTTATTTTGATCTGGGGGGGCTTATCAAGCGTTATGTCGGTGGGTCATATGCCATGAACGCCCTTGAAATGACCACCCAGGAACTGGTAAAGCAGATCCGGTTTACCGGTATGGACAGGGCACTCATCATGGAGGTTTCCCAATTTTTAAATGTTTCAGATCCCTTTAGGTACGGGCCAATGGTGCCGGATCTCTCCCAGGTGAAAAAGGATCTGGCATCTGTCCGGCAATTGATCACAGGCATGGAGCAGGACCTTGAATCCCAACGCGCCCTGGTCCAACAGTCTTTACCCCAACAGGCCTCATCTAAACAGTCATTAGCCCTGGGGCCAGAGGAGACCCCCTGATGTTCCGGTTTGCCACACCCTCTTGTCTTTTGCTGCTGATTCCCGCCTGGGGATTTTTGATCTTTAACCTTAAAAAGGGGAAGAGAAATACCATTAAGGTTTCCTGTCTTGACAGCCTTGCAGTTCCTGTCTCCCTTGGGGTGAGGATTTCTAATTTTTTGCCCCTGTTAAAGGTTCTGGCAATAAGCTGCATGATAGTTGCCCTGGCACGACCCCAGTCCGGGGAGCAGAAAATGAATGTGATGACCGAAGGGGTGAATATTATCCTGGCCCTGGATTTGTCCGAATCCATGAAGGCCCTTGATTTTAAACGGGACAATGAGATTATCACCCGGCTTGATGCGGTGCGGGGGGTGGTGTCCGAGTTTATCATGAAGCGCCAGGGGGACCGCATCGGTATGGTGGTTTTTGGATCCCATGCCTTTACCCAGTTGCCCCTGACCCGGGATTATAATACCATTGCCTTTATGCTGGATCGGTTAAAAATCGGTGCGGCCGGTCCCAGAACGGCCATTGGGGATGCCATTGGTATCTCCTTGAAACGGCTTGAAGATGTGGAGAGTGCTTCTAATATAATTATCCTACTCACCGACGGCAAGAGCAATTCAGGCCAGCTCTCCTGGCAGGATGCCATTGAGATTGCCGCCCAAAGGAAGGTAAAAATTCATACCATTGGTGTGGGGACGACAGGAGAGGCTCCCTTTCTGGTGGATGGACTATTTGGACAGCGGTATGTATACCAACGGGTGGATATGGACTGGGATGCACTGAAAACCATTGCCGATAAAACCTCGGGCAGTTTTTTCCAGGCCACGGACCTTGCCTCCCTTGAAAAGATTTATGGAATGATTGATTCCCTTGAAAAAACAAAGGTTGAGGTTGAAAAATGGGTGGAGTACAAAGAATTATACAATAACTTTCTGGTGGCAGGTCTTGTGATGTTTTTGGCATATCTGGTACTGACCCATACCCGGTTTATGAGGATTCCATGAGATGCCAATCGGATAAGGACAGGATAGGAATAGAATGAAATTTATAAATCCCAATGTATTATATCTGCTCTGGGCAATAATTCCCATTGCAGGATTGCTGGGGTATGGGATCAGGCAGCGGAAAATTATCCTTGGCCTGTTTGCAGATTCCGGGGTATATCCATTCATTCTGCCCGGGTTTCAATCTAAAATCAGGTGGATAAAGTCTGTCCTGATAATGGCGGCGCTGATCCTGGCCGTTTTTGCCCTGGCCGGTCCCCAATTGGGATTTCGCTGGGAAGAGACACGGCAGAAGGGGGTGGATATCATGATCGCCCTTGACTGCTCAAAGAGCATGCTGGCTCAAGACATTAAACCCAACCGGCTGGAGCAGGCCAAAAGAGAGATCATTGACCTGATCCGATTGATGAAATCCGACCGGGCAGGGCTTGTGGCCTTTGCCGGCCAGGCCATCCTCCAATGTCCTCTGACCCTGGATCACGGCACCTTTAATGTTTTTTTACGGGTATTGACCCCGGATTATCTCCCGGTTGGCGGAACTAATTTGACCGCAGCCATAGAAACCTGTTACTCAGGTTTTGAAAAAGGGTCAGACACAGACAAGGCCATTGTTCTGATCACCGACGGTGAAAATACTGCCGGAGAAAATACTCCTGGAGATCTGGAAGAGATAGCCAAGAAGATGGCAGCGGAGGGAATAAAGATTTTCAGCATTGGGGTGGGAGACCCGGCTGGTGCTCCCATACCCGATTCAGCCGGGGGATTTAAAAAGGATGATACCGGCAATATTATTTTGTCCCGGGTGGATGATAAGACACTTGAAAAGATTGCTGCCATCACCGGCGGACGGTATGTCAGGAGTGTGGGAGGCAATATGGACCTGGATCAGATCTATTCCAGGGATATCTTGAATACCATGGAGCGCAAAACCCTGACCCAGGGTAAAAAAAAGGTGTGGGAACAGCGCTTCCAATGGTTTTTATTTCCCTGTGTACTGCTCTTGCTCATGGAAATGATGCTGCCCACAAGAAAGAAACCAGCCAGGATTGGACTTGTTTTGCTGGTTCTGCTGGGCACGGGGTTTTATGTAAGGCCTGCCGCAGCACAGATTTTTTCTTCCCCTGTAACAAAGGGACTTGAGGCCTACGATGCCCAGTCCTTTGAACAGGCGAAAACCTATTTTATTGATGCCCAGCTTGAAAGTCCCGATGATCTGAGGCTTTATTATAACATAGGGGCGGCAGCCTATATGAACCAGGAGTATGAGCAGGCTGAAAAAAACTTTACCCAGGCCGTTGAATCACAGGATCCAGACCTGCGTCATAAAGCCATGTACAACCTTGCCAATACAAAGTATCGCCTGGGAAAACTTACCCAGGCCATTGAGGGCTATGAGGCCATTTTGGCATCCTTCCCCGATGATAAGGAAACCCGTGAAAATCTTGAATTTGTGAAACAAAAGCAAAGGGAAGAGAAAGAGCAGGAAAAAAAGAAAAAGGATTCCAAAGAGGACAAAAAGGAGCAGAAGGACCCGGATAAATCTGAACAGGATAAATCTGAACAGGATAAATCTGAACAGGATAATCCGGATTCCGACCAGAATCAAGAAAATCAAGACCAGAAAAAGCAGGGCTCAAATCAGGAGAATAAAAATAATCAGGGATCCCCTCCCGGGAAAGAAAAAGAGTCTGATTCGAATAGGGATGAATCAGGGTCGGCTTCAGCCTCCAATGACATGGACAAAGGCCAGGGCGAGAAAAACGGGAAGGCTGAATCTATACTTTTGGAAAATCGCCTGAACCGGCTGGAGGATAAACCCGGCATGGTGATGCCCGTGATCCAAAAACAGACCATTGAAAAAGACTGGTAATCCTATGAACAAAAAATTGATCCCAATGAAGATACCCTTGTTTTTTATAATCCTGCTGGGTATGGCATTGCTGCTGCCCGCAAAGGGGAGCTGCTTTACGGCCATGGCACAGGTGGATAAAACGCGGATTGCCCCGGGAGACACGGTGTCCCTCCAGGTTGTAGTGGATGGGGGAAAAGCCGAGGTTGATCTGTCCCCCATTCGTGATTTTAAGATCGTTTCATCGGGGATGTCCACCAGTCGAAGTTATACCAATGGCCAATGGCAGCACCAGGTAATCTACCGCTACCTGCTGCTGCCGGAAAAAACAGGGGTACTCAGGATTCCGCCCCTGACGGTTTCCCAAAAAAAACAAAGGCTTGATACAAAGGAAATCCAGATTCTGGTGTCCAAAGCGCCTCTGTCAGAAACCAAATCCAGACAATTGTTTGTTGAAGCCCATGTCTCCTCTTCAGATCTGGTGGTGGGCCAGCAGACCATATACACCGTTAA
>PIVS01000997.1 GCA_003353855.1 Desulfobacteraceae bacterium | reverse complement strand
AATGCCAAAATCATGGACATGGTTTTTTCCAAGGGTTCCGACGGGTCCACATTTGGCGGCTATCCCCTGGCCTGTGTGGCAGGGGCGGCATCCCTCAAAGTTTTTGAAGAGGAACACCTTGCAGAGCAGTCTGCTAAAAAAGGGAAAATCCTTAAGGCACGAATTGAAAAAATTGCCGCAAAATCCCCCCATGTCAAAGAGGTCAGGGGAAAAGGACTTTTCATCGGGATTGAAGTAAAAAACGGCAATGCCATGGAATTTTGCCAAAAACTCCTGGGCCTTGGGCTGATTGTCAATGACAGCCACGGCCACACCATCCGGATTTCCCCCCCCCTGGTCATCAACGAGGAGGAAATGGACTTTATGGTTGCCCAGCTTGAAAAGGTTTTGCTGGATTAAATTAAAGCCGCGGGGGTGTTACCACCCCCGTTGCTGGTTAATCGTTTTAACCTGGCTATTCCTTCTCCCAGGACTGAATTTCAATAATATTTCCCTCGGGATCCTTAAAGTAGACAAAGACCAGGGTGCCTATCCCCGGGACCTTTCTTTCAACAAATCCGGGCAATTCCAGGTGGACCCCTTCAAGGGATGCCCGAAAAAGTCCTGTGGCCTGGTCCAGCCAGTCTCCTGCATACTTTCTTTCCGGAGGTTTTACCCGGCAGTCAAATACGGTGATATAAAATTGTGACAGACGTTTCCAGTCCTTTGCTGCAATATTGGTGTGAACAAATTTCATGGGCTACATTCCTTTTGGGCATTTATCTTTTATGTTTAATGCAGTCCAGAACACGGGCCTGTCTGGCTAAAAGCTTAAGATATCCCCATCCATTGGAATGAGAAGCTGACCTTCCTTTATTCCCGTTTTTTCCGCTAATTCCCGTAAGTCTTTACGGGTTATTGTGGCATGGTCCAGGGCCTCCATGTGGGTGGCGATCACAATGGCTTGAGGCGCCATCTTACACACCTCAATGGTCATTTTTGCATCCATGACAATGGGACCGCTGTCATC
>PIVS01000454.1 GCA_003353855.1 Desulfobacteraceae bacterium | reverse complement strand
CCGTACCACTCGGGTTCAAGTTTTGGGATTCCGTTCATCATCAAAATTTTGTTCATGGTGGTTCCCAGAACAAAATAAAAAATCATGATCTGGACCAGCAGGGGGGACCCCCGGATAATTTCAACATAGGTGATGGCCGACCACTTCAGAACAGGGGTGTCCGACACTCTGGCCACACCTCCTATGATTCCCAGAAGGATACCGAAAAGTGTGGAGATAAAAGATATTTTCAGGGTGATCCAGAGACCCACGGCCATGAGCCCCGGCTTCCAATCCCCCTTGTATTCGGCGATGACATCTCCCGGGGAGATCGAGTCCCCTTCGTCCCAGTCAAAGGATCCTGCAGGAACGGTAAATGTATTTTTCCCTTCCTCATCCTGGATGACAATATCAAATTTGTCCTTGTTTGCCGAAATGGTATCAATCTCACCGTCGACTTCCTCATAGAGGGTGATGGTCTCCTGGTACATGAAATATTTGGGGATTTTAAACCAGCGCCATTGGTATTCAACTGCTACGGTTGCATAGTATACTGACCCGAATACCAAAATCATCAATACAATGAAGCCGGCAATGGAAAATGCCCGGGCGGTCGGGTTGCTCAACCGCGCTATATTGGATCTTTTTTGTTCCATATCTTGTCTGCCTTAAAAAACGGGCCGGCAGAAAAACTCCCTGCCGGCCCAATTAATTTTTACACAATCAATTTAGTTCTGAAGGTCTTTTTGCCATTCATTGGATCTGATCCATTTGTCATAGGCTTTGTCATATCTTCCGTCATTTTTGTACTGGCGCAAAAAGTTGTTCAGGTAGTTCAGGAAATCAGGATCGCCTTTTCTAACGGCCATGGCAAGGGGTTCAAAGGTGAAGGGCTTGTTCAGGGCAATGGTTTTGCCTGCACCGTGCTGGGCCTGAAAGATCTCAATCAAGGGGAGGTCATAAACCGTGGCATCTGCATTGCCCTGGATAACTTCCATGCAGGCTTCAGATTCAACTTCAAACGATTTATACTTGGCCTTGGGGATCAATCTCTTTACCGCTTGTTCTCCGGTGGTTCCCAGTTTGGAAGTAATGGTGAATTTTGGGTCATTTAGGTCCTTGTAGGATAAGACCTTGCCTTCATGTTTTTTGTTGAGGAGGATGGCCTGTCCGATAACAATGTAGGGATCAGTGAAGTTGATGGCCAGGTTTCTTTCCTGGGTAACGGTCATACCGGAGATGAGAACATCAAATTTGTCAGTGATCAGGGCAGGAATAATACCGTCCCAGGCAGTGTTGACAGGTGTATATTTTACGCCCATGGCTTTTGCAAGGGCTTTTGACATGTCAACGTCAAATCCAATGTATTTTCCCTTGGTGTTGGTCATTTCAAAGGGAAGGTATCCTGATTCAAACCCGACCCGAAGTTTCCCCGATTTTACAATTGCTTCAATGGTAGATTTTTTGGCAAGTTCGATATCATCGGCAAAGGCAGGTGCGGATACAAAAAGAAAGGCCATGGCTAATAGTGAAATAAGTACTTTTTTCATCTGTTTCCTCCTAAAAAAATTAATGTTTGACTGTTTACAGCCCTGTAATATACTCCAAAGGTCCGTAGAAAGCCGTGTTAAATAATGATAACTTGTCTGTAAATGAATTTAATACTTAGCATAATATTTTTAAATGGCAAGCAATATTTGCGAGTCACACCATTTCGCTAATAGTGTTATAATGATAACGACGCAACCCGTGGACTTGAAAATGTCAATATAAAAATTGTGGGAGCCGTAACAGTACAGGTTTTTCTATGGTTTTATCTGTTTTTGCCGGAAAAGGCAGGTTGACGATGGGGGGCCAAATGGCATACCATGTCCCCCGTGTAATAAATACTTCTCCCACGGACAGATACATAAAGGGTTCGGTTCCGGCCAAAACATATTGGTACAACATAATAGAGTGGATATGAATAAAATGAAAAGAGTTAGGGGGCAGCATCAGTTGAAAATTTTGGCTGTGTCCGATTATATTGATAAGGAATTGACCCGGCAGGTGGAGGACAAGACCCTTGAACCTGTGGACCTGATTATTTCCTGTGGAGACCTTGCCCCTGAATATCTGACTTTTTTACGGGAGCGCTTGGATGTTCCCCTGTATTATGTTAAGGGAAACCATGATATTCGGTATACCCGGGAAAATCCAGTGGGATGTGAAAATATCCATGAACGGGTGGTCTCCTTTGGCTCACTGAATATTTTGGGATTTGATGGATCCATATGGTATAATGGCGGCCCCAACCAGTACACAGATGCGATGATGGAAAGAATGATATTCTGGATGTGGTTTTTCATCTGGCGGAAAGGCCCTATTCATATAGTTGTGACCCATGCGCCCCCCAGGCATATTCATGACCGGGAAGATCGATGTCACATGGGATTTGAAAGTTTTAATTCCCTGATAAAAAAACACAACCCAGACTATTTTATCCACGGGCACATTCACCGGGAATTTGAAACCCAAGAGAACAGGATATCCCAAGCTCATACAACCCAGGTGGTCAATACCTGCGGGTATACAATAATAGAGGTCTGATCTATGAAAAATTTTTTAAAGGCTCTTTTTGGATCCAGTGAACAAAAAGAAGACAGCAACCATGTCAGTTCTTTTAATGAACAGCAGGCCCAGGAAGAGGATGTGGAGTTTATTGACCACGGGGTTCAGACCATTTCCCTTGAACATATCATCGGCAGTGTAGGGAAGTATCATGATTTTGATTCCCGGTTCAGGCCTAAAAAACATGTCTCGGGCAAGCGGTTCACAGATATTAAACGGTCCATGCGGAAAGGGGCATCCCTTCCGCCGATAAATCTGTATCAGATTAGGGATGATTACTATGTTCTGGACGGAAACCACCGGGTGGCAGCGGCAAAAGAGCTGGGGTGGTTGGATATAAAAGGAAAAGTGGTGGAGCTTTTGTCCGGGGAAAATACCATGGACAACCTGCTGTATATTGAAAAGAAAAAATTTTATGAAAAAACAGGCCTGACAGGAACGGTTGACCCCAGCGAGGTGGGGAAGTATAATTTTTTTGAAAAACAGATCAAAAAACATCAGTTGTATCTGGCCAGTCAGTCGGGCAGGGATTGTGACTTAAAAAAAGCGGCAAAAGACTGGTACAATACCATCTATGTTCCCATGACTTCCATCATCGTCAATGGCGGCCTGATCAAATATTTTCCGGGACGCACAGTGGCGGATCTTTATGCCTATATTGCCTACCATCATTGGGACAGGCGTTCCAACCACAGATACGGCATAGGCATTGACCGGCTCATTCCACAGAGCATGGAAGGATTTCGCAAAAGCATGCTGGAGAAAAGCACGCCGTATTATCCGGAAATGAAGCGTACTATTACAGCTTTTGTCATGATCAACATTGATATCAAAACGGAATATAAGGTGATTGATGAATTGTTTTCCCGGGATGAAATTCAGGAGGTGCATTCGGTCCACGGCACCATTGATATCCTTGTTAAAATAGTATTGAAGCGGGATTTTTTAGCTTCGGATGCAGAAATAATTTCGGAATTTGTGGATCAGAATATCCGGTGCATTGAGGGGATCAACCGTACCCAGACCATTATTCCGGGCATCTCCAAGGTTAAGGAAGGCTTTATGTGCTAATCTAATACCTGTATGGCCCAGGCCAGAATGGATCGTTCAATTGGTTTGTATAAAAATCCCTTGATCCCCATGAATTTACTGGCTATTGAAGATTTCATAGGAAAGGAGAATAGCTTCAGCCACTTCCCGAAGGGTTTTTCTGGAGTCCATGCTCCGTTTTTGCATCCATCGATGGGCCTCATCCCCGGTCATCTGCCGGTTGAGCATGAGGATTTCCTTGGCCTGTTCAATCTTTTTGCGGGCCTCCAGTTCCTCTTGAATTACCCGGGTTTTAACCATAAGTTCGGTATTGACAATGGCCACTGCAGACTGGTTGGCCACGGCACGGAGCAGATTGACCTCCGTGACTGAAAAATCATGGGGCGCGGCAGTGAAACAATTGAGCACCCCAATGACTTTTTCTTCCTGGGTTTTCAAGGGGATGCCCACCATGGAGACAAGGCCCAGCTTTTTGGCCATTTCTTTT
>PIVS01000996.1 GCA_003353855.1 Desulfobacteraceae bacterium | reverse complement strand
GTTAATTTCTCTAAGTGGCTATCCATCATCAGGTAATTGAGAAGAGGGAAAATATGAAACAAGAAGAATTGGTACGCTTTATTTTAGATTCAAATAGGGCAGGATATGCGGCAGGTGATTTAAAAAAATGGACCAAAGAAAATGATGGATCAAATTCAATAACGTTTGAGAAAGGGCTTTGGCACTCGCATGATAATTTTTTTGGTGGGGAACCATATGGCGGAAGAGTTGTCATATTTTATGAGAATAAACCATATTGGATGATGTTGTATTACGGCTGGGTATTCAACGTTGAAGAGATTAACACAGTTTTTGGAGTTCTAAGAAACGCTCTAAAGGAAATGCCTCAAGAGTATCCGTTTCGTGGCCCAAAACAGTTTTGGGAAATGGAATACGAATATTGCAATGTTTGGAATGGTAATGTTAATAGATTTGAGGGAAAAGAGAAAATTAAAAAAAAGGATGCTCTTGTATATCAAGCGAATTATTTTGGTGGTCTTGTAGATAGTAATAAAGGTATTTGAAGAAAGGACTGATGGACGATTTAAAAAAACACGGCATGTTCAGTTTAAACGAACTAATAACAACTGATTTGACGTCGGCAAAGGAATTTTACGGTGAGATGTTCGGTTGGACCTTCACGGAAACAAAGACCATATACGGAAACCCCTACCTGGTGGTACACAAGGAAGAAACCATGGTTGGAGGTATGATGCTCAAAGATGGAAATGTTCCAGATGACGTTATGCCCTGTTGGGATCCATATGTCACCGTTGCTGATGTTGAAACATCAGCTAAAAGGGTCGAAAAATTAGGAGGAGAGGTTATACTCCCTCCAACTGATATTCCAAATGTCGGACGTTTTTGTGTAATAAAGGATCCGCAGGGAATAAGGAATTAAATTTAAATAAATTACCCTTAATTAGGTTTTTCCGGTATTGTTCGGTAGTTCCATTTACCAAGGTAATCATCAAAAACAATTCTCATGGTTTCTTTAAAGTTGTCGGAA
>PIVS01000995.1 GCA_003353855.1 Desulfobacteraceae bacterium | reverse complement strand
TTCAGGCTTATGAGAAAAAAGTCTCCATTGCCATTTTGAAAATCATTAATCCGTTCCCTGCGGTTTTTTGCCGAAGTGGAACCGTCCAGATATTGGTAGGGGATGTTTTCATTATCCAGGGCCCTGCGCAAAATAGCCAGATGGCCCACAAACTGGCTGAACACCAGTGCCTTGTGCCGGCCTTCCCGCAGTTCTTTTATGGTATCCATGAATACTCTTAATTTTGAACTTTCAATATTGACATCAGACAGTACCAGGGAAGGGTTGCAGCACAACTGCCGTAGTCTGGTTAATTCCGCCAGTATCTGGAAATGTTTTTGCACCGGAGAATCATCTGATTTCTTAATTTTATCAAGGGATTTGAGGCGTTGGGCTTCATAGAGAATTGATTCCTCACGGCTCATTTCCACCTGGAGGGTGATCTCGGTTTTTTCCGGCAGTTCCCTGAGAACCTCGGTTTTCAACCGGCGGAGGAGAAAGGGGCGAATCAGTTTTCTCAGGCGCCCGGCTGCCTCTTTGTCCTGGCTTCCCTCAATGGGCACAACAAATATCTGTTTGAACCTATAATAGCTCCCCAAAAGCCCGGGATTCAAAAAAGCAAAAAGTGTCCACAATTCATCCAACCGGTTTTCCACGGGGGTGCCTGTGGTGATTAAACGGAATTTGGCCTTTAATGCCATGGCGGCTTTAGACCGTTTGGTTTTCCTGTTTTTAATGGCCTGGGCTTCATCCAGGACAATGGTCTGCCAATCAATCCCTGCAAGTTTTTTCGCCTCAATGGTGAGAAGGCCGTAGCTGCAGATAAGAAGATCATGGGGCCCTGAATTGTCCAGCATTTGCTGCCGGTTTTTACCGCCGAATATCAGAGGATTGAGGTCCGGGGTAAAATTTTGGCATTCTTCTTTCCAGTTGTTCATGACCGACAGGGGTGCCACCACAAGTGTCGGGCCTTTGGAGGCATGGACAAGAATGGCGGCCAGGGATTGTACGGTTTTTCCAAGGCCCATATC
>PIVS01000453.1 GCA_003353855.1 Desulfobacteraceae bacterium | reverse complement strand
CAGGTGGGCAAAAAGGTAAAACAGGCACGGCAGCGGGTGGCGGATCTCATCAATGCAGATCCCGATGAAATTGTTTTTACCTCCTGCGGGACTGAAAGTGACAACTCAGCCATCTTTGCAGCTATTAACGCCTTTCCTGAAAGAAAACATATTATCACCTCCAATGTGGAGCACCCGGCCATTAAGAACCTTTTTTCCCATCTTAAAAAAAAAGAGGGGTATGAGGTCACCTTTGTGCCGGTTGATAAGAAAGGGCAACTGAATACCAAACTTTTATATGAGAGCATGTCCGAGAATACGGCCGTTATTTCTCTCATGTGGGCCAATAATGAGACCGGGGTTATTTTCCCCATTGAAGAAGTGGCCAAAAAAGCAAAGGAAAAAGGGATACTTTTCCACACCGATGCCGTGCAGGCCGTAGGCAAGATAGACATTGATGTGAAAAAGGCGGGGGTGGACATGTTTTCCTTTTCCGGCCATAAGATCCATGCTCCCAAGGGTATTGGCGTGCTCTATGTCAAAAGGGGATTTAAATTTTCACCCTATCTCATAGGTGGTCACCAGGAAGGCGGCCGCAGGGGCGGAACGGAAAATACCGCTTTTATCATCGGTCTTGGAAAAGCCTGCGACTTGGCCAAACAAAACTTAGGGCTTATGAATACCCAGGTAAGGGAACTTCGGGACTACCTTCAATCCCAGCTGTTGGAGAAAATTGCTGCCACCTCGGTAAACGGGGTGCTGGATAATCGATTGCCTAATACCTTATCAATAGGGTTTGATGCTGTGGAGGGTGAATCCATTCTTCTGCTTTTAGACCGGGAAGGCATCTGTGCTTCCTCGGGTTCTGCCTGTACCTCGGGCTCTTTGGATCCCTCCCATGTGCTCATGGCCATGGAGGTCCCCTTTAAGTCGGCCCATGGCACCATACGTTTTTCCCTGTCCCATTATAACACAAGGGATGAAATGGATCACATTGTCAAGACCATGATACCAATCATTGAAAAACTAAGGGCCATGTCGCCCTTTTGGAAAGATGGAAAAGTGGTATGATTGAATTAAAGAAAGACCATGGGGAGCTGGCAAAGGATATTCAAAAGCGGTCAGGTATTAATTTTAATGCCTGTTTGCATTGCCGAACCTGTAGTAATGCCTGCCCCTTTGTGGATGGTATGGATTATCTCCCCAATGTTTTGTTGAGGATGGTTCAGTTGGGATTGGAAAGCCAGGCATTGGAGTCTTCCACCATTTGGGTTTGTGTGGGCTGCAACACCTGTTGCAGCTTTTGCCCCATGGCCATTGATATCCCTGCGGTCATGGATAGCCTCCGGGAAAAAGCTTTGGCTGAAGGGGTAAAAATAGCTGAACCGGATATTTTAAATTTTCATAATCAAGTTTTGAAAACGGTTGAAAAATACGGACGGACCCACAAGCTTGAGATTATGATGCGCTATAAGCTTAAAAAGCGCGATTTTTTAAGTGATGTAGGGGTGGGTCTGAAAATGTTAAAAAAAAGAAAATTGGACCTGACACCTTCTAAAATCAAGAATAAACAGGCCATTGGAAAGATATTCAAAAATCAGACCAAAAAATAAATAAAAACCAAAGAATTGATAAGCAATAGTTAAACAATCAATAATTTTATATAAGGATCACCAGGATGGGAAAATCGACCTATTCATTTTTTCCCGGATGTTCTCTCAAGGCATCGGGTCATGAAAATACACAGTCATTGTTGAAGTTTTGCGACATGGTGGATATTGAACTCAAAGAACTGGATGACTGGAATTGCTGCGGTTCATCATCTGCCCATAGCGTAAACCATGACGTGGCACGGGATCTCCCCTTACGGAACCTTTCTCTTGCCCCCCAGGGACAGCCCCTGCTCATTGCCTGCCCCAGTTGTCTGATCCGTTTAAAGCAATCCTATCTTAAATTGAAAACAGATACAGATCTGCAAAAAAAATATGAAGAGGACTGGGGCAGACCCTTTGACCCGAATCTTGAAATTATTCATTTTTTTGAACTCTTCAAACGGATCCGGCTCAAAGACTATATACAAAATCCGGAGAAACGGCTCAAGGGCATCAAAGTTGCCCCCTATTATGGATGTATGCTGTCCATGCCCCCGGATTTAAGGCATGAGCCTTCCCATTACGGACTTATGGAGGATGCTCTGTCCAGCCTGGGAGCAGAAATAATTTTCTATGGGTATGAGACCCAGTGTTGTGGTACCTATCTGTCCGTTGCCAAGCCAAAACTCTCGGAAAAAGTGGTTACCCAGATTTTTTCCAAGGCCATGGCGGCAGGAGCAGAATGCCTGGTAACCGCATGTGCCATGTGCCACCTCAATCTGGAAATCCGGTGTGCCCTTAAAAATCCCATTCCAGCCTTCCATTTTTCCGAACTGCTGTCCATGGCCCTGGGGGCTCAAGATCAGAAAAAATGGTTTCCCAAGCATATTGTGGATCCCATTCCTCTATTAAAGGAAAGAGAACTGCTCAAATCCTGAAGGACGGTTAATCTCCCGTTATTTAAGGCATGGTCAGGTCTGTAATGAATTGAGGAAATGACCGGATTGCCTGGGGAAGAGATGATCCGACGCTGTTCTTCCAGGCAATATTCAAAGGGAAGGGAATAGCTTGATTTGTGAAGTATTTTTGCCTGATTGCAGAGGAGCAAACAGCATTTATGTGTGGCTGAAAGCCTCACCGTTGGAGCAATCCCTTGGAAAGCATATTACCGAACAAGGGCTAATGTTTTTTTCCCATGGTCTGCATGGTAAAAATATAACCGGAAACCGGCATGTGACTCATATGGTAAAAAGGTCGGTGCTGATATATCGTTCTCCTGTATCGCACACCACAAAGACAATGGTTTTGCCCGGGTTATCCCTTGCCACTTCTTTGGCAGCATGAAAGGCAGCCCCTGATGAAATGCCGCAGAGGATGCCATCATCTTTTGCCAATCGCTTTGAACCCGCAAAGGCATCGGCTGATTCAACCTGGACAATCCGGTCAATGATCTCGGTGTTTAAATTGGCCGGGATAAAACCCGCTCCAATACCCTGGATCTTGTGGGGGCCGGGAGAACCGCCTGAGATGACCGGTGAATCGGCCGGCTCCACGGCAACGGACAAAAGATTGGGGTTTTTTTGTTTCAGGATTTCAGAGACGCCGGTGAGGGTTCCCCCTGTGCCCACGCCTGATACAAATATATCTATTTTACCCTGGGTGGCTTCCCAAATTTCCGGACCGGTTGTCTGCCGATGGATTTCCGGGTTTGCCGGGTTGGAAAACTGGTCCGGCATAAAGGCATTGGCCGTAGTCTCCACAATCTTCTCGGCTTCTGCAATGGCACCTTTCATTCCCTTTGGACCCGGCGTTAATACCAGTTTGGCACCCAGGTGCCTGAGTAATTGCTGGCGCTCCACACTCATGGTTTCCGGCATGGTCAGGAGCAGTTTCAGATTCCGCACCCTTGCCACAAAAGCCAGGGCAATACCGGTATTTCCCGAGGTGGGCTCTACAATAGTGGTATCATTGTTGATTTTTCCGGTTTTAAATCCGTCTTGGATCATGGCAAGTCCGATGCGGTCCTTGACGCTGGACATGGGATTGAAAAATTCCAGTTTGCCATAGAGGTTTGCTTTGCATTCCCTGGAGGCTTTCTCAAGAAAGACCAAGGGGGTGTTGCCGCAGGTTTTCGTGATATCAGGCAGGGTTTTCATGGTGGGATTCCTTTTTTGTTTCCTGGTTCATATAGATGAGGTGGGGCGATTCCATAAATACTTTGGTATCAGCCGGCACCGAGTCGGTCAGCCATACATTCCCACCCACAACAGACCGGGTGCCGATGACAGTGTCTCCCCCAAGGATGGTGGCACCGGAGTAAATGATGACACTGTCTTCAATGGTGGGGTGGCGTTTGGCATCCCTGAGTTTTTCACCCGCGTCGGGGGGAAGGGATAGGGCACCAATGGTTACATTCTGGTAGATCCGGACATTGTTGCCGATCACAGAGGTTTCTCCCACAACAATACCCGTGCCGTGGTCAATGACAAATCTATTGCCGATTGTGGCACCGGGGTGAATATCAATGCCCGTAAGACTGTGGGCATATTCGGACATGATCCGGGGCA
>PIVS01000452.1 GCA_003353855.1 Desulfobacteraceae bacterium | reverse complement strand
CCTGAGGGCCAAAGGAACCACCCTTGCCACGGTATGCACCGGCACCTTTGTCCTGGCGGAAATGGGTTTATTGGACGGGAAAAAGGCCACCACCAACTGGATGTATGCCAGATTGTTCAAAAAACGGTATCCCAAGGTGAAGCTGGAATCCTCCTATATGCTGACGGAAGACGACAATATAATCTGCGCCGGAGCTGCCACAGCCGTGTATAACCTGGCCCTCCACCTTATTAAAAAATTCGGTTCCCAGCACCTGGCCTCGCTGTGTTCCAAGGCCCTGCTGGTGGATCCCAACCGGGTCAGTCAGGCCCCCTATACCATGGCCACCCCCCTGCGCCACCACGGAGACGATCAGGTGTTGAAAGCCCAGGAAACCATGGAAAAACGATTTGCCGATCTTGAGACCATTGACGTCCTGGCAAGGGATGTGGGCATAAGCCCCAGACACTTCAAACGCCGCTTTAAAAAGGCAACCGGTGAACTCCCCTTAAAATACCTCCAGCGGGTCCGGATTGATGCGGCAAAGGAACGCCTGGAAACCACCCGGGACAGCATTGATAAAATCACCTGGGCAGTGGGCTATAAAGACGTCAGCTCATTTAGCCGCCTGTTCAAGCAGCACACCCAGATCTCCCCCCGGGCCTACCGGGACAAATTTTCCATCCAGGTGCCCTGGTAAAAGGACTGTTTTAAATTGTTAGAATTTATTTATCAGGATCTACAGCTATTTTATGAATTGGCTTTAACATCTCTTTGTTAATGCGTTTATATAACTTCTCTCTTATAAATTTGAAACGAGTTAGAAACATTAATTTTCGATTCCTACTTTTTGTAAATTTATTTCTCTGGGGAAAGGTGGCATAAATACCATTATCCCTGTACCATCGATGATCGGCCTGGCAAATAAACCTGAGGCGACCATAAACATCATCCCTAAAAATTTTCATTCCTCCCTCTTTATAAAAAGTGTGAGGTCTTACATATTTCTGATCACTGTATGTTACTGCATGATCTGCCATTGACTGTAACAGATTATCAATTTTTTCAGAATCATCATATTCATCTGTAACAAAATCAAGGAAATTTGAATTCTGACATTCTACATAAGCCGAAAATAGATGTTTAAGATTGGCAATCTGGCTCAGAGGGCCTGATATTATAAAGCCCATCTGCTTTTCTGTAAGAAAAGGAGTATGATTCATAAAAAAACTTCGATCAAAAACCATCTTAAATTGGGAAGATAGATAACGATCCCTGATTTCCCCTGCAAATATGATAATATCAGCATTTTTCATGGTACTTTTCCAGAAATCCGTAAATTCATCTTTATAGATACAATTATTATCATATCCACATTGAATGCAGCTGAGACACCCGCCTTTAATATTAATTTTATTAATTTCAACAATCTGAATATCCTGAGTAAATGAGTCAGAAAAACGATTTATCATTTTACCAAGATTAGTTTCCTGTTTGTATTCATCTGTTAAAACCACGATATTTTTATTTGAATTGTCTATCTTTTGAGCTGACTTTTCCGGAGAATATTTTTTCAGACCATTTTCCGGTAATGGTAGGTATTGAGAAGAAACAGGCTCTTTTTTTTCAATTATGGAGAAAAAATTTTTAGCAAATAAAAGGAACTGATCTCTTTTAGATAAAGTAAATATATCCCACATATCAAGGGAGTTGAACCCAACATATTTCATTTTCAAATCATCACAAACAGCATGAAGATAATTATGAGCGGTTGTATCAAAAAATTTAATTGAAGTTGATACAGCAGTTGCATATTTACCCTGAAAAGATTCAGCAGCACCCCTCTCATGGATTAACTCAATAAATCTTTTCAATTGTGCAGGAATAAGAAAATAGAAAACCGGAGTAATCCAAAAAACGGCGTCTGAAGATTTTACGCTGTCTATTATAGCATCAAACTTATCCTGATTTGCTTCTATGGATTTAATTTTTTTTCCCACATGAAAAATTTCATATTCATATTGAGGAAAATGTTTCTGAATATATAACAAATATTGGAGGGTTACACTACCTTCTCCTTTTGGACTTCCACTGATTATTGTAAACTTCATTCCATTCTCCTTCTTTTCTGTATCAATTCTAACAGATCCAATAGTGTTGACCGTGTCAACATCAGTAAGCTATATATCTTCAAATTGACACTGTCAACATCAAGTGCTAAATTGCATGAAAAAGTAGATTTAGATTTAAAATAACAGTGATTTTTAATTACTAAAAGTTAAAGAAGGGATAAAAAAAGATCAGCAATATCTTTTTAGGCTGCGTATCAAAAATAAACCTCCCAGGTAGTTGGCGCGGCATTTCCAAAGGCAGCTATCCACATAGGAAGCCACTTTTACGCGGGCAATTTTAATTTGATGCCGCGCCTTAACTCCTGACCACAAAGATAGTAAGGGATAGAAGTGACAAAAAAAAAGTCTTATCACCATGGCGATTTACGCAGACAATTAATTAAAACTGCTTTGATAATAATATCGGACCAGGGACTCGGAAAAATTTCAATGAGAGGTTTAGGACAACGACTTGGTGTTTCACGAACAGCGCCCTACAGGCACTTTTCTGATAAGAACGACCTTTTATGCGCCATTGCAGAAGAGGGCTACAAAAATTTAGCAAACAAAATTACAGATTCCAATAAACAACTAACTCCTCCATTGGAAAAACTTAGAAATATCGGTATTGCCTATGTTGAATTTGCAATTGCAAATCCTGTTCACTACAGATTAATGTTTGGCAATGAAATACTGGAAAACAACAGAACTCCGGAACTTGTCAGATTAGCTGAAGAGTCGTTTAACGAGACTCTTTTCGCCATAAATGTTTGTCAGGAAAAAAAACTTATAAGACCTCTAAATCCATATATTATTGCAAATGCCTTGTGGTCAATGTCCCATGGAATTTCAACCTTGTTGAATGATGGCCAGATTCAGGCAGCAAATGCATTTAAGGGATTGCCGGCCTTGACCCAAGCCGGTACAGATACAGGCAAAGCAAATGTAAATAAAATATTTAATTATATAACTGATATTTTAATGAACGGTTTTATAGAAAAAAGTAACCTCTAAATTACACTAAGGAGAAACTCTGCCATGTGGGAACCTTCGGTATGCACAAAAGACTGCCCGGATACCTGCGGGCTTCTTGCCAAAGTTGAGAACGGCATAATCACCAGGGTCAAAGGTGACCCTGATCATCCTTTCACCCAAGGATTCATCTGTAAAAAAGCAGGGTTCTTTCCCGGGCACGTGCATAATGAAAATCGGATTATCACTCCCATAAGACGGACCGGCCCCAGCACGGATATTGAATCTGCAGTTGATTCGGACTTTATCATTATCTGGGGCAACAACAGCCTGACCACCAATGTACATGCCTGGCCCTTTTATAAAAAGGCCATGAAAAAAGGCGCCCGGCTGGTGGTGATTGACCCTTACCGCACCCGCACCGCTAAGGAGGCGGATATTCATCTCATGGCCATGCCCGGGACGGATGCGGCCCTTGCCCTTGGCATGATGCAGATATTGATAGAAGAAGACCTCATTGACCTGGATTACCTGGCCCAGCCTCACCCCGGGAGGCAAGGGAGCCAACCAGCTCACCAGTCAGCGGCTCACGGACCAGGGAAATACCTGCGCCTTCCACTGCAGCCTGGTGGAGGCGGAACCTGACAAATCGCCCCTCGGGCCTACCGTGACAAATTCTACATCCAGGTGACCTGGTAAGAATTTTCGTAAGAATTTTCGTAAGAATTTGATTTCGTAAAAAACGGCTTCCTAACGGTTTCCCATAGATATATGACAGGAATTGTTATATTCTATTCTTAGTTACTTTAAGATAGATAGGAGTACCAGATTAAAGTCAACCTCTTTTTACAACATTTTTTCAGGCACAGCTATCCTATACCAATCCAGGTTGGTTTTTTTCAACTTAAACCAGCTTAAACGTTTTTTTAGGAATTAATGTCTTAAACTTCAGCGTAGTCGGTGGCAAGACCTGTCCAATAATGTCCGGGTTTGGCATTCCGGTATGACAAGATCTCTTAAAAACACTTAAGGATCAGAGCACCTTTGAGCCATAATTTATCGGACGGACAGGTCAGA
>PIVS01000994.1 GCA_003353855.1 Desulfobacteraceae bacterium | reverse complement strand
AGTTAACGAGATTATTTTTCAAGGAGGCGGTATAAGGTGGAACATCCATATTTGTTACTAACGTCATTGTTTGGAATACTGGGAATGGAAGAGTGGGCAGCAGCATATCCGCATGTTACATATATGTGGCTGGCGATGATCGTCTTAATCTTTTTTGGCTGGCTTGCCGGAAAGAGCGTTTCCATGGTCCCAAAGACGGCTCAAAATGTATTTGAAGTCCTGATTTCCGGCCTTGAAGAGTTCATGGTAACGGTTACCGGGGACGAAGGCAGGAAGTCTTATCCCCTTGTCTTAACCATCTTTTTATTTGTTCTTCTCGGCAACCTTATGGGTCTGGTTCCTGCTTTTTTCCCGCCCACAGCCAACATCAATACCACACTCGGGTTGGCATTGATTGCTGTTTGCTGGAGTCATGTGGTGGGTGTTCAACGCCACGGTATTAAATATATTAAACATTTTCTTGGCCCTGTGCCAGCCATGATCCCATTATTTCTCCCCATTGAAATTATCGGGCATACTGCCAGGGTTCTATCGCTTACCTTCCGTCTTTTTGGAAACATGGCAGGGCATGAGCTGGTTGTCGGAATCCTTCTGGGTCTGGGCGGTATGTTTCTGGCACCGCTTCCGGTAATGGCCCTTGGGTCTTTTGTCGCCCTGGTACAGGCATTTGTATTCTTTCTCTTGTCAACCATGTACATCGCAGGTGCAATAGAGGAAGCGCATTAATAAGGTTTTTTACGGGAACTTGGAAGAAGCCCCCGTTATTATTTATATTAATTAATTGTAATAAGGAGTAACACATGGAATTTCTAGTTGGTAGTGTATGGGCAGCAGGTCTGGCAATTGGTATTGCCGCATTCGGTTGTGGTATTGGTCAGGGTCTGGGTCTTGCAGGCGCAATGAGCGGTATTTCAAGAAACCCTGAAGCAGCCGGTAAAATCCAGGTGAACATGCTGATCGGTCTTGCCATGATCGAGTCTCTTTGTATTTATGCACTTGTTGTATCTCTTAT
>PIVS01000451.1 GCA_003353855.1 Desulfobacteraceae bacterium | reverse complement strand
TATTCATTCAGGGCCTTTGAAATCAAACAATTAATGGATGAGGATCATTCCCTGGGATTTATTATCAGCCAGCGGCTTTTGTACGTTATTAAGAAACGATACGATGTCAGGACCCAGCAATTTGTAAAAACCATACAATATCATCCGGAAATTTCCAACCTTTTGTAGACAGGTCCACCCGGATAAGGATGGAATCGACATGAGCCAGCAACTCCCCATTTTTATCGTCATTGTTCCGTTGATGGCATCCCTGGCCGTCTTTGTGACAGGGTGGTGGTATCAACGACTTGTGTTTGTCCCGGCCATAGCTGGGCTTTCCTTGAGCCTTGGGGCTTCTGTGTGGCTTTTTAAGACCATTCTGGTCCAGGACACCCTGTCATACCATCTGGGGGGGTGGATACCGCCCTTTGGCATTGAATACCGCATCGACCAATTGAATGGACTCATGCTGGTCCTGATCTCTTTTTTGGGTTGGATCACAGCGATCTGGGCCAAAAAAAGTGTTGAAAAGGAGCTGCCGGACAGGGTTTTTCTGTTCTGGTGCCTGTATCTGCTGATGATGACAGGTCTTTTGGGAATTCTGACCACAGGAGATTTGTTCAACCTTTTTGTGCTGCTGGAGGTGGCCTCCCTAACAGGCTACGCCATGGTGGCATCAGGCGATAGGAGGGCCACACTGGCAGGGTTCAGGTATTTGATCATCGGAACCGTCGGGGCCTGTTTTTATCTTTTGGGGGTGGGATATCTGTATATGGCCACAGGTACCCTGAATATGGTCCATCTGGCCCACCTGCTGCCCCCCTTGTACGGCTCGAAGATGGTGGTAACGGCCTTTGTCTTTATTTTTATCGGGTTTTCCATCAAGATTGCCCTGTTTCCCCTCCATGCATGGCAGCCGGATGCCTATACCCATTCACCCTCTGCCGTGGGCATCATCATCTCAACCGCCATGGCCAAAACATTTGCCTACGCAATGATACGGGTGATCTTCTCGGTCTTTACCATAAACTTCATCAACACCATACTGCCCCTGTTCCATCTGATCTGCTGGTTAGCTGCCGCGGCCATCCTCCTGGGGTCTGCCCATGCCATTGTGCAGGACGATTTAAAACGGATGCTGGCCTATTCCAGTATTGCCAATGTGGGGTATATTGTCCTGGGGGTGGGCCTTGCTGCTTTCTCTTCCCTGGGCCTTGGTCCGGCAATCATGCATATGGTGAACCATGCCATCATAAAAGGGGCCATGTTCATGGCCGCCGGCAGTTTTATCCATCGCCTGAACCTGACCCAAATCTCTGATTTTTCAGGCCTGTCCGGAAAAATGCCCTTTTGTGTCCTGGCGTTGATCGCAGCCTCCCTTGCAATGATCGGATTGCCGCCGGGGGGTGGCTTTGTCTCCAAATGGTATTTGATCCTGGCTGCCATTGATGCGGGGCAATATCTGTTTGTGGCCATTATTTTTATCAGCACCCTTTTAATGCTGGTCTATTTCTGGCGTCTGATTGAAACCATGTATATCAGGCCGGCAAATGACTCAGATGGCCCTGATCCCGGTGGGGCAGGGGAATTGCCCATGGGTATGATCCTCCCTGTGCTGGTCATGTCGGTATTCTCATTTCTCATCGGGCTTGTCTGGATATCCAAAGGCGGGACCCGGTTTTTAATTGGATTAAATCAGAGCTTGGGCCTGGGGGCTCTGCCATGATAGGGACCGTTACCTCCATAAAACCGCTTTTGGCTTTGGCAGCCCCCCTTGCCTGTGCCCTCCTGATACCGGTGTTCAGGAACAGGCCCAATGTAAGAGAGGGATGCACTCTTGGGGCTGCCCTTATTCAGTGCGGCATCATCCTTTCCATGGCCCCGATCATCCTGGAAAACAAAATAGTCTTAACCCCCCTTATAACCATTACAAAGGGAATTGATATCGGGTTTCGGGTGGATGCATTTGGCCTTGTTTTTGCCATTACCTCATCTTTTCTTTGGATACTGGTCGCAATCTACGCCATCGGGTATATGCGGGCCTTGGAGGAACATGGTCAGACCCGGTTCTATTTTTTCTTTGCCCTGGCCATTCTTTGTGCCGTGGGTATTGCCATGTCAAAAAATTTGGTCACCTTTTACCTCTTTTATGAGGCCCTTACTTTTTCCACCTATTGGCTGGTAGCCCATAATGAAGATGAGGCCGCATTTAAGGGGGCGAAAAAATATTTAACCTACCTGCTTTTTTCCGGATGGTTCCTCTTTGCCGCCGTTGTCATGACCTATGGGCTCACGGGCACCACCTCCTTTACCCCGGGGGGGATCCGAACATTGGGAACGGCTTCCGGCCAGACCCTGAAAGTTTTGTTTCTCCTCTTTGTGCTGGGCTCCATGAAAGCGGCCTTCCTTCCCTTTCACGGGTGGCTGCCAGCAGCCATGGTGGCACCCACCCCGGTCTCCGCCCTGCTCCATGCCGTGGCCGTGGTCAAGGCCGGTGTGTTTGGATTTGTCAGGATTGTCTGCTACGTGTTTGGGATGGATCTCTTCCAGGCCCTGGGGTTGGGTCTGGTATTGGGTGTTATTGCCGCCTTTACAATGCTTATGGGATCCTTTTTTGCCATTGGCCAGGATAATCTTAAAAAGCGATTGGCCTATTCCACGGTGAGCCAACTCTCCTACATCCTGTTGGGCATTGCCCTTTTAAGCCCCTATGGCATTAAGGGTGCCATGATCCATATTCCCTTCCACGCCTTCATGAAAATCACTCTGTTTTTATGCGCCGGGGCCATCCTGGTGATCACCGGCAAAAAAAAGATCTCCCAGCTTGCAGGAATCGGGAAAACCATGCCCATCACCATGACCTCTTTTGCCATCGGTGCGGCCGGCATGTGCGGTATCCCGCCGGTGGCAGGTTTTATCAGTAAATGGTTTTTATGTCTGGGCACCATCCAGGCCGGATCCCTAATCTTCTTAGGCGTGATCCTGGTCTCTTCTCTGCTGGATGTGCTCTATTTTTTGCCCATTGTTAAGACGGCCTTTTTTAAAAAGGCCATCCCCGAATCAAGTGCAAATTTAAACAAGCCAGTTGTGGAGATAAACCGGTCAGTTCAGGATATAAACGGGCGCGTACGCTGCCTGGGCCTGGAAACAGGAAAGGGGCTCTATTTTTTCATGATCCTTCCCCTGGCTGTTACCGCCCTATTTTCAATCCTGTTCTGGTTTTTCCCCAATACCTTTTACATTCTGGATTTGGTGACCCTGGCCACCCACAATCTTTTTTACTAAGAGAGGATGTACATGGGACAGATGAGAAAAATCAATGAGCACTATGAATATCAACAGGATGACGGGGAGGCCACGGCCTGGTTTTCCCATGATAAAGAAACAGGGGAATTGTCCCACCAGGGCAGCTCCGAATACAGGAAAATATTTTATTATTTGATCGGTATGGGGATTTTATACCTGGGCCTGGTTTTTGTCTTTGTCCCCTATAAATAATAAGGAGGAAGAATGAAACCTGCAAAACGATCCGGTGTTCTGGATGCGCCCGACACCCGGAAAAAGCTTCGACAAGGGTTTTACATATTTCTTGGCATTCTTTTAGGTCTGGATCTTATGGCCTGGTTTTTCTTTGACAGGCAGGTTCATTTTGCCTGGGAGGCCATCCCCTTTTTTAATGCCGTATACGGGTTTGTTGCCTGTGTGGCATTGATTTTTCTGGCTAAAATCCTTCGCTTTTTTGTCAAGCGAAAGGAAGATTATTATGGGTGAGGGGCTTCAAATGGGTCTGACGGGTCTTCCTGTTGGGCTGATATTGATAATAGGGTCAATATTCATCCCCTTTTTAAGGGGGAAGATAAAATCGACTTACCTGCTTTTGTTGCCCGTTGCAGCCTTTATAAATCTTCTTTTCCTTCCGCCAGGTTCTTCCTGGCAGATCCCCTTTCTGGAATATACCCTTGTGCTGAGCCGGGTGGATAAGCTGAGTCTTGTTTTCGGGTATGTTTTTATTTTGATCACCTTTATCTGTATGATCTACGCCCTTCATGTACAGGACGATACCCAGCATGTGGCGGCATTCTGCTATGGGGGAAGTGCCCTGGGGGTAACCTTTGCCGGGGATCTTATTTCCCTGTATTTTTTCTGGGAACTCATGGCCGTG
>PIVS01000450.1 GCA_003353855.1 Desulfobacteraceae bacterium | reverse complement strand
AAATACGGTATTCCCTATTTTTCCAACTTTGTTAATTCAGATATGGACCCCGAGGATGCAAGGTCCATGTGCTGCCGCCTGAGACTGGACAATAGGGAGCTTCGCAAAAGAGGAGGGGGACTCTTTGGTGCCAATCCCCTGACCGGCTCCATTGGGGTTGTCACCTTGAACCTGCCCAGAATCGGATACCAGGCCACAGATGAGGCCGACTTTCTCGCCCGCCTGGACACACTCATCCAGGTCTCAGCCGATTCCTTGAGCATAAAACGGAAGATCCTTGAAAAATTCACCAACGGCGACCTCTACCCCTATTCCAAATTTTATTTAAGAAAAATCAAGGAAAGCACCGGGGTTTACTGGCGCAACCATTTTTCCACCATCGGCATTCTGGGCATGAACGAGGCCTGTGTTAACTTTTTAGGCGAAGGCATTGCCACTGAAAAAGGTCAGGCCTTTGCTATCCGGGCCATGGATCATATCCGCATGAGAATAGAAGCATTACAAGAAGAGACCGATCAGATCTTCAACCTGGAAGCAACGCCTGCCGAAGGCACCACCTATCGCTTTGCCAACATGGACAAGAAAAAATTTAAAAACATTCTCTGTGCCAATGAAGAGGAATTCCAGCAGGGCAAGGACCCCTTCTACACCAACTCCACCCATTTACCGGTCAATTATACCGATGATTTATTTGAAGCCCTGGAACTCCAGGACAATCTCCAGACCAAATACACCGGCGGCACGGTCCAGCATCTGTTTTTGGGCGAAGAGGTAGAAGACATAGAAGTTGTCAAACAGATGGTCAACAAAGTCTCCGCAGGTTTCAAGCTCCCCTATTTTACCCTCACCCCGACCTTTAGTATCTGCCCCTCCCATGGATATATTTCAGGGGAGCATGAAAAATGTGATACCTGTGACTCAGACACGGAAATCTATTCACGGGTGGTGGGTTATCTTCGCCCGGTTGGACAATGGAACAACGGAAAACAGACCGAGTTCTGCATGCGTAAAACTTACAACACTTACAACGTGGCCTAAAGAGGACCCCATATGCACATTGGCGGATTTCAAAAAAATTCCCTGATTGATTTTCCCGGAAACATTGCATGTGTGGTATTTACCTCGGGGTGTAATTTTATCTGCCCCTATTGCCACAACCCGGATCTTGCTGCCGGCCCCAAGGAGGCCGGCAGTCTCTATAACACTACGATCTTTTCATTCCTTGAAAAACGCAAAGGTCAGCTTACAGGCGTGGCCATCACCGGTGGAGAACCCACCCTGCAGCCGGATCTTCTTGAATTTTGCCAGCAGGTTCAAAGCATGGGATACAAAATCAAGCTGGACAGCAACGGCACCCGGCCCCATATCCTTGAAAACCTCCTTGACAAACAGCTCATAGACTATCTGGCCATGGATATCAAGACCAGTCTGGCCAATTATCCCCTGGTGATCAGGGGTAATTTTGATGTGGACAAAATCAGAGAAAGCATTGAATTGATACAAAAAAAGGCCCCGGCCTATGAATTTCGAACCACCTGCGCCCGGCCCTTTATCACGAAAGAAATCATGGCCGATATTGCCGTGATGATCAAGGGAGCCCAGCGCTATGTTTTACAAAAGTGCTCCCAAAATGTTCAGGTTCTGGATCCCGGGTTTTTAAAAGAGGCTCACCACTTTTTTTCCCCGGAAGAGATGCAGGAGCTGCAAGCAATTGTTCAAGGTGCCGCAAAAACAATTGCCATGCGGTAATATGAACCAGAGATAGGCGATCTTTAGGCATGATTCGTCAAATCTTCTTCCCATACCTTGAAAATTAGACTATCCCCCTCCGGGAAATTTTTCCCACTATCCTCCTTGTTTATTGGCCGAATAGGAATTAAGCAAAATTAAAACGTGATGAGCCCAATAATGTTAATTTTTTTTTAAGAAAAGTCTTCGATGAAATACAAAAAGTGCATTATTTTTAACACATGCCATGACGCCGACTTCATCAGCAACTCCTGGAAACTGGCAGTAAACTCTTAAAAGGTCTCCCTCTCTCAATGAAGATATATTGCTTGTGTTGTCATGGTACTTAAATCTACAGCCATTTTTACTGATATCAAACACAACAGCGGAAAATCCTGTCTTTTTTGCTTCAATTCTGGCGGGAATCACAACATTCTTTCTTTTAACGACTCTTAGTTCTCTTTGTTGAACCACTTTAGGATATCCGATGGCAAGCGCTCTGATGGGTTTTGTGATCGTTTCTATCACACTGGTTTGAAATGCATAGACAGACCCATCGTGTAGATATTTGACAACCGTGGTATCGGAAGGAAACAATTTGCTTTTTACACTTTTGTACCTTTTGGGAAGTGTAACGATCATGAATTCATCTTTAAGCATACCAATAAAGATACTTGTGACAGAAAAATCAACCCCTTCAATTTCAATATAAACTTTAGTACCAATATCAATATAAATGCTTTTAGATTTATCGAGCTCCAAAATTCCTTCTAACTCTTCCATCAGCACTTCCTTTTCATATACTTATCAAATAATTACAATTCGGATTCATTAAAAAGTCTTGATTCACATTATTTTTGTCAAGCACTAAAACGGCATTCTAACCATGGTCAAAGGAAAGAATGTCGCGAATTAATTAAAAGAAAGTCGCTTTTTACGGTTATAAAATATAAAGTGTAAAAAAACGCCGTTGTGGCAAGTTTTTCAGCTCATTCTGGTGAAGAACCGCAATTGGCCGGAGATAAAGGTTCAGGAACTATTTTTTTTTCCCATTACAACCTGAAATATATTTTCTGCCAAAATTATGACATCAGTGTTACCGGTATGGGACAGGAGGTTGATGATGCAAAATTAGCATCCATTATGCTGTATTTGCAAAAAAATCGGATGCCACAATATCAACCTTGTTACCCCCAGTCACGTGGTTCCCCATATTTTAAAGGCATTGGATATGGCGGTGGATACGGATTGAATATCCCTCTGGTTTACAATTGTTCAGGGCCCATGGTCAGACATCTTGTTATGCCCGGAAACCTGAATGGAACCTATAACATTTTAAAATTCCTAAAAGAATAAATATCCCCTCGTACCCATGTTAATATAATGTCCCAATACCACCCCATGGGGGATGCTAATAAAATTAAAGAACTTTCAAACCCATTGAGGCCTGAAGAATTTAGAAAAGCTTTGCACATGGCCAAAAAGTTCAATCTGAAAATTATCCGATAAATTCAAAAACCTTGACAGGCTAGGCAATGGCGAGCTGGTCTGGGATTTACAGGTTTTCCTATCTATACCTCTTCCCCGGGTAGCAAATCCCCTTGATCCGCGGCCGGTTCCGGGTAAACCATTTTTCCTGTTAAGGACAGATCATACCCGCCGTATTCTTTGGCAGCAGCCCGGATCACCTTGCCCTTTAACAAGGAGAGAAACAGCTGAATTCCCTGGTCAAAAAACCGGTCTTTACCTATCAGCAGGTCAAAGCGTTCCCAGCACAAAGGGATAAAATCTAGTCCCAGAAGTTTGGCAATGGGCTTGATTCCGGGCCCTGCATGGGCCTTTCCCGTTAAAATCGAAAGCCCTATATCCATGTGCCTTGACAAACAATTGTCGTATCCGCCCAGACTTTCTCCCTTGATACCTGCTTTTTTCAACTCCTTATCAAAAAGCTGACGGGTACCGGTTCCCAGGGACCGATTGACTATTGTTATATGGGGCTGTTTCAAATCCTTGACCGATTGAATTTTTTCAGGATTCCCCTTTTTAACCAGAATCCCCTGCTCCCTTAAACAAAAATTCACCACCGCAGGAATCGGGGTCATTTCATCCTGGATAAAGGGGAAATTATAATCCTTGTTATCCGCCACCAAATGGCTTGCTGCAATATGGCACAGATTCTGCCGCAGCGCCTTAAGCCCCCCCATGGAACCTGCAAGGCCAAACATGGCCATATGATCCTCATGTTTAAGATTAAATGTGGAAATGATTTTATCCAGGAGCAAATCATTGGAACCGGCGATGAGTACCAATCCGTGGTAGGGAGGCAGCTTTGCCATTTCCGGATAGTTCTCCGTACCCGTCTCAACCCATTGACGTACCAGATCAATGGGAAACAACCATTTACCAGTTACCTT
>PIVS01000045.1 GCA_003353855.1 Desulfobacteraceae bacterium | reverse complement strand
ATGATCCCATCACAGGACCTGTGGCAGACAGACTTGAAGCCTGGGACCTATCCGCCGTGGTCATGGATCTGGTGCTGGAAAAAACCATGCTGGGAATTTTCAGTGTGTTCAACAACGGCAAAGAAAAATTTTTACCCGCCCATATCCGTTTGCTGAGCCTGCTGGACAAGCCCTGTGCCATTGCCCTGACCAATAGCTTAAGATACCGGGAATTAAAAAATCTCAAGGAAATGCTGGCCGATGACAATCGATATCTCCAGGAAGAGTTAAACAAAATAGCCGGGGAAAAAGTAATCGGTGCAGGCCAGGGACTAAAAGAGGTAATGGAAATGGTTCACCAGGTCTCCCCCCTTGAAAGCCCTGTGCTGCTGCTGGGGGAAACCGGCACGGGCAAGGAGGTTATTGCCAATGCCATCCACAATCTTTCCCTGAGAAAGGAGGGGCCCTTTATCCGGGTGAACTGCGGGGCCATACCCGCCTCTCTTCTGGACAGCGAACTCTTCGGATATGAAAAAGGGGCCTTCACCGGTGCCATTTCACGGAAGCGGGGACGGATTGAACGGGCCCAGGGCGGCACTCTATTTCTGGACGAGATCGGAGAATTGTCGGCCCAGGCCCAGATCCGGCTGCTCAGGGTGCTCCAAGAAAAGGAGATTGACCGGGTGGGGGGGGCTGAAACCGTTCGGGTAAATATCCGGATCATTGCCGCTACCCATAGAAATCTGGAAGAAATGATGGAGGAGCAAAAATTTCGGGCGGACCTGTTTTTCCGGCTCCGGGTCTTTCCCATTCTCATCCCGCCCCTGAGGGACCGGAAAACTGATATCCCGGCTCTTACCCAGCACTTTATCCTGAAAAAATCCAGGGAGATGAAACGTCCCCACATCCCTATCCCCTCCACCCAGGCCATGTCCCGGCTCATGGCCTACCACTGGCCCGGCAATATCCGGGAACTTGAAAACGCCGTGGAACGTTCCCTGATTCTGGAACGGTCCAATAGATTGTTCTTCAAGGAAATCGGTACGGGGGAATCCATTGCCCTGGCTGACACCGCTTCCTTAAGCAGGGAGACCCCAAACAAATTGGATGAACAAAAAAAACCTGAGTCAAAAGAAACCCTTGAGCTGGACCAGGTACTGGTCAACCATATCTGCCACGTCCTTGACCTGTGTCGTGGAAGGATTGAAGGGGAAAAAGGAGCGGCCAAACTCCTGAATGTCAACCCCTCCACCCTCCGCAAACGCATGAAAAAACTAAATATTTCCTTTGGCCGCAAAGCCAATATTTCTTCTTCCAAAGGGAGGCTGGCTGGCAGGAATCTGGCTGATTCCGTAATTATAACATCCGTATGCTCCCAGCGTAACCACACTGCCCAGGTAGAGTATTGAAAAAAAGATATCGGCACAATTTGGACCGGCCTGTTAGGAACTATTTTTATTTAAGAAATCCAAGACGCAGTCATTAAAATCTTGGCTCATGTCGCGTTTTGAGGTCTTACTTGATCATCACCTCAATCAGTGAGTGCAGCAGGAATTTGCCCGGTAACGGACCCGCTGCCAGCGTCGGGAGTTCTTTTATTCTATGATGGGTTTTTTCGATGCAGTTGCCATCATTCGTACAACTTTTGAAATCTGCGGTTTATCCGCCAGGATTTCACTTGTTGAAATTAATTCTTGTATCCTCAGTATCTATTCAAATTTTGGGTTTCGCAAATTCAGCTGCAAAGATTATGGATAAAACTGCACGGGGGCGGCTCATTGCGATATAGTGGTTGGAATAATTGCCTTTTGAAAAATCTGGTAGTGCAAGATCAATTATTATAATTGCTTCATTTTCAAGCCCTTTAAATTGAGAAATCTGTGCAAAACTTATCTTTTGAGGTGGAAAATTGCGCATTGAAAATTCATCAAGAACATTAATCTGCCGGGTGAACCTAGAAGGAAGACAAGATGCTACAGAATCTTGATAGGGAAAGGGTGACAAGATTGTGATGCTACTATAAGGGATATTTCCAAAATCAATAATTTCTGAGAGCTCATCCTCAAGTATTTTCACCTCATTATCCTTTGAAAAAGCTGTTTTCTCCCTCACTTTCGGACCTTCTCCGGCTCCTGTAACCCCCATGTCCGCTCCAAGGGAACTTTTGACTTTGTTAATAATATTCAAGGTGTTCCGGCAATTTGTATTCAATGGAATTTTTACTGGTTGAAAATTTTCCAAAAAATCAATGGCTTTGGGATCTGGCTTATTCAAAACATCTGACTGGTTATTTGTATCATGAAATATACACCACTGCCCTTGTCTTAATCCACCTTTCAAAAAACGATCCATATGCTTCAAACTTGAGAGGTGAAAAATGTCCTGGCCTTCATCCACGATCATGGCATCAAATTGATCCACACCTGCACGCTGGACTTCAATCTCAAGGGCATTGATAAGTGTCACTGTCAGTCCTGGAATCGTAAACCGTGTTTCAAGGTATCGTTTTAGCCATCTGGAACCGCAAGGCATAACCACTTTCTTATTTTGGTAGGTCCACCGTCTTGCCAGCTCCATGGCAAGAAAAGTTTTTCCGGTCCCAGCCCCGCCTGAACAAAGGGCTTGGTTGTTTGCATCGATAATATCAACAAAGGCCATTTGATCACGGGTTAATTTTGCCACCTGATCACAGACATTACCAATCTGTCCGAATAAGGTCTCCACTATTTCAAATTCCGGTCTTAGATAATCGTTTAATTTATTGATAAAAATATTATCCAGACATTTCCTTGGCCTATGCTTTTTTTCCCAGTATTCAAACAAGTCCTTTAACCATTCTTCAAGATTGTTAAAGGATTGTGCATCGATCCATGTTTGGTTGTCCCATTCAGCGCCATTTTGGGTCCATTCACAATCCGGAAAAAGAACCCCATATCCAATGGTCATTTGAGTCAAAATGTGGTCGGAAAAATAAGACTTCAGTTTAGACATCAAGCCATGAAGGCCTGATTCCGCCTGTTTAAAAGGCCCTTCCACAGAGTGATTGGTCACACCATAGCGGTTGGTATAATGCCAGACACCTTTTTGACACCCTACGTTTCCTCCCTTTACCTCTAAAACAAAGAGGCCGGGTCTTCCGCAAATCAGGAAATCAATTTCACCAAACCGTTTGTACTTATGGTTTGTAAGATTCAAAGAGTGATAGACTGTAAGCGGCATGTCGGCATCGTTATTAAAGATATTTCTCAGCCGATCAAAAACTCTTTTCTCGGCCATACTACTCGTCCCATGGGGAGATGACGGGATCATTTTCATTGGCTGCAACCGAAAATTTTCCGCAGGTCCTGATCGAGACGGACGGAAATATCCTTTTCTGACAATTCTCTATCCAATTGTTTTAAAAACGAAGAACGGTCCACCACATGGGTCACATTCTTTTCCGTACCGGCAATTACGATCTGAAGACCCGTGCCACCGACTTTTAGCTGGTACTCGCCCTTACCCAGATCTATGACTGTCTGAATACAATCCCAGTGTTTGTTTTTTGACAGAAGCAATGCGGCATTTTTTTGTTTTACAGTCCATTTATTGTCAACCGATTTAAATAGTTCACGGAAAATGGGGGGCGGGGGCGTTGCTGCTCCCAAGTCAATGCCTGTGTCCGATAGGCGATGTGCCATGGCAGCCATACGGTGAACCACTGCATTTTGTAAAGTTTTGCTGCCCTTTAAATCATTGGGCAAAGCCAACCATCCATCCCGCGCCCCAAAAAGGGCTGCCGCCGCTATGGTATCGCTTTTATTCAATTTTTCATTGCAGTATTCAAGCAAACTTTGACAATTGTCCCTTAGGAAAAACAAGATAACTGCTCTGGAAAAAGGCTTGGGATGACGATCCAGCAACTCTGATATTGTGCTGTCAGAAATACCGCTCAATGACTCTAATTCATGAATAAGGTTTTGAAGTGCGTTTTTTAGTTTTTCATTGTCGGCGACCCCCTGCCAGGTGTCCACTACATTTTCTAAAAAATTGAACACAGCATCTTTGGGGTTGATGTCATCGGTTCGATTGCAATCCGCAATAGCAGCAACCGCCCCCCAGAACATTTTTGTTGACAACTCCCCCCCTGTTGCTGGAGTAAAATCATTCTGAACCCATTGCCAGGGTCTGTGAATCAGAGGATCTAATTTCATGTCCATGACATCGGTATCAAGATCAAAAGCCAGTTGGAAAGCAATGGCAGCAGATCGGCTTCTATCGGCCATTTTGTGGAGTACGGTCATAATGCCGCCTGCAGCAAAAGGTTTACTAAGGCATACTGGGACATCTTTTATTTTATCCTTTGCATTGGGCCAGGGGAAACGCTCCTGTGTCTCAAAGAGCTGTGTATCCTTTTTAGGCTTTTCAAAAATTTTTTTATTCACTTTGGTTATAAAATTTCGATGATCCACATTTTTAAAATCATCTGCACTTTCCTTGAACGAACGCACCGAGACTGTAGATTCGAAATATATCTTATCCACCCAAGACATGGGTAAAGGTGCCGGGATGATCAGGGCAGATTCATTGCCATCCAATTCATTGGGGAATGCAAGGGTTTGACGGATGATTCCCTGCCGGTCAATTGAAATGACAGGCCCGCTTAAGGTATCCAGAGTGACTTGTGCAATACAGGGGATTAGATGGGCGGCTTCTTGTCTGGCCATTTCAATGGCCCCGGCTGGGATGGTATTAGCGAAAAGAACAATGCGCCCGGGAAATAGTGATAAAAGATCTTTAAAATATTTTTTACCAAATCCGTTTTCTGGCAGAATCAGACCAGCTCCCATCATATAATATAGGTTCAGCTGATTGGTCACCAAATACCAGTTTGCAGATGTTGTTTGCTTTGGGGCGGCTTTAGGTTTTGAATTATTAGTCATATATACCTCATGGGTGTTGTTTTAATATGTTTGGGTTTTCAGGTAAAATACAATTAGCCGGGCAGAATTTGTCTGCTGACCTGAGCAGGGTCAAATTATCCCGGGCGCGGGCCACCATGACATAAAAAAGGCGCTTCAGCGTGTCCTGACTGTCGGGCTTGCAATAATACGAATCAATGTCTGCAAGAAAAACATGGTCGAATTCCAAACCTTTGCAGGCCTGGGCATTGATCACCATGATGCCGCCTTCATGAAAATTGACCCTTTCTTGATGCTCCTTATGATACGTTCTGATACCGGGACTACCATTGTCTAAATTTATTTTTTCAGTTTCACATTGTAATGCTTGAAAAAAAATATTTCTAGTCTGATTATTCGGTGCAATAACACCAATAAGTTTTGAAGGTTCCCTGTCCGCCATTTTAAGAATTCGTTCAATCATCAACTCAAACTGATTTTTTTTATAGGTAAACAGGACAGGTACATTTGTTTTCCTCCCGGTTTCCTGGGGTGGAGTTACCAAAGGACTGGCCATGTCCCCAGTATAAAATGCTCCAGCAAGTCTTGCAACTGACGCAGTATTTCGATAATTTTTGTTCAACTCAATAACCTTTTCCGGCTCAATGGCTAGCCTAAGTTCGATATCCCTGCGGCTGCTGTTTTTCCCGGAAACGATCTGCTGATTCTGATCTGCCACCACAAAAAAATTTTCAAACCCGAGACTTGCAAGAGTGTGATAGAACTCAGGCGGCATATCCTGCCCTTCATCAATAATCAGATACTCGGGTCTTAATGCCAGGGCTTCTTCGGACTGCTGTTCTAATATGAGATTCACATTATCCCAGTCAATATCCTTCCATGATGACCCAGGAGCTGCCGGTAACCTTGGAACATTTTCTTTGGTTATCCCTCGAAATAATTTAAAAAACCAACTCATCCATTGGTGACAAGAAATTTTTTTTCCACCAAGGTGGCAACTTGCTTCATGGAGCAGCTTATTAAAGACGAGAAAAATATGGGGCTCTTTTGCATTTGCATGCCGCCTTGCACGAAGAAGAGCAAGCACTGATTTTCCCGTCCCTGGACCACCAATCACAAGATGTTGCCCTTTTTTGGGCAAGGCCCGGGCCGCTTCCTGTTCTTTACTCAGATCCTGAATTCCGGGCAGTTCGAATAGACGTTCGGCCATATGCGGTCTCCAATCTACTTAAATTTTTTGGGTTTGTAAAAAACAAGGAGCGGCACCATCATGACTGCCATTGCTACCTTTTATAAGCCCTCTGTCCAGCAAGGCGTTTCCATAGGCACAGCTGGGTTCAGGAATCAGGGCGCAGGCATGGCAGGCGGCACGGTTTAAATATCCCGGTCCCTGACCCTCATGTTCTGAGCATACCGGGTCCAGTGAACACCACTGGGCATGATCAAACACATGGGTCAAAAGCGGTAAAAATCTTTTGGGCGCTGCTAATTCCGAAAGACCTCCCAAAGACCCTTCAACATCTGGAACAGCTACATAAACAAGAATTCCACCCATTGGGTTTTTACCTGATTTGCTGTATATCCGTTCCTTTAACGAGGCTGCCGGATATCCTGCCGCAGCCTCAAGCTGCCTGATCAAAAGATGGGCAAGGGTGTGCAACAAGATAAACCGTGGAGAGACAACCACTTCAGGTTCAAGCACAATTCCGGAACGTTTGAATCTTTCCTCAAGGGGAAGGGCGCGGGCTTTAACGGCTGGTATTTTTTCCCAAAGGTTTAAAAGGTTCTCTTTAAATTTAAAAAAAATACCCTCTCCATATAATTCAAGGGCCGGTAGCCAGTCTGCCTCCCCGACAATATCCGGGGGAACTATGGTTCCATTAAGCCTTTCAAACCCTTTGAGTACAAGGATTTCTTTGAGGCGGCTCACTGCAGTAAGCTGGGCAACAGCGTCCACGATTTTTTTTGGTTTAGACCCTTCTTCAAGACAGATGCTTTTAAATTCTTCTGTATGGTGCCGTGTGACAAAATCTTCATCGTCAAAAAGGTTCGGGATAGGATCTGTCAATGCCTGGTATTCTTTCTCAAGAAGAATACCAGGAGTAATATGTTTGCCGAAAAATGGATACCCGTTTTTAATTTTTCCGATTGCTTCTTTCACTTCCGCTTTGGTGCAGGCAAATTCATCTGCTATGCGCATTAAAAGGCTTTTTTTCTGGAGAGAATTCATTTTCTGGTCAATTTCTTGACGCCGTTGTGAATTTGTGTAAAGACGGTCTACTAAACTACCTCGGCGGATACGCGATTCGGGTGGAATAACCAGAGCACTTGTGGTTTGAGGACTGTGAACCCGTGTATCGTTAACTGCTAGCACCTGAGCCGGTTCACTCTGATGCTCCAAATTTTCAAGATTATCGCCTACACTTTCGGCAAGCCATGGCTGTCGGCGTAGCCGCCCATATGGATGCCTGTGTCCAGTATTAAATGGGCTCCGGGCACGGCATCTTGCACAAACGAGTTCATATTTTGATCCTTGTTTTTCAATAAGCTTAATATATGAGTGACTCCAATCCGGGCGGCACTGCTTTTGGTCCTGGGTGGCTGCTTTCAAATGGCTTAAACGATGCCATGGCACATCTGCCATGTGTCCGTCCGGGTGAACAAACACCCAGGACACCTGTTCTAATTCAGGATTCTTACCGCATTTGTCACATTTTAGAACACCTTGTGTCTGATGACGCCATGGCTGGCAATAAAGGCTCCCACATTTTGGATTTGGGCAGCGCATCCATGAGGGGAATCGCATGGCAGGGATACAAATTCCGTCAGCACTGCCATTTTCAAGTTCCTTGGCTATGGGAGGCTCGCGAAGCTCCTGCTCAATTCCTAAGGAACTTCGAACTTGATCGACATAGGGAATCAGGCGGGCAGCAACCCGGCCGTTACGATCAGTCCATTCCCGGATATCTTTGGGAGTGATTAAGTATTCTGGTCCGCGAATAACAGATCCAACCGTGCAATAGCGCAAAATATGGGACAACCGGACAGGGATATAAATATTGGTCATAATTATAATTGTTTCAGTAATGCAATGTTTTCAACATTGCGCATGGATTGAAGTGTCGGCCATAACCCCTTAATTCTGTCATCATGGTTATGGAGTAGCCTATTTGCGTTGTTAATCTTCTGACGGGCTGAATAGTGCAAATCGCGTTTGACAGATTTACAATGGTCCGCCTGGCTTTTCCATTCTTGGACCAGTCGTTCAATATGGCGTCGTATTTCAGGACCTCGTTCTTTATCCGCCTGAGCGCAGCGAAGCTTTAATGTCTCGATCACCTGGCGTGTTATCGGTACATCCGGATCAAACAGTGCTGCCTGATTCTTGTTAAGCAGATGGGGGCATCCGTGGCGCACAGCTATGACAAGTGCGGCATGAAGCGCTCGGCGTCTTGACTGAAATGTATACGGAGTAATGCTGGTGGGCTCTACAAATCGATAAAAGGATTCATGATAGGGCCTGAAATTTTCATAGTGGGAAAGGCTTCGTGCCTGGTCCCGGTAATAATTTGTAAACACCAGCCCGGGAACATCGCTGCGCCCGACACGGCTGCTGGCCTGAATATATTCTGCAGTTGTAAGGGGCTGGCCGTTGACGATCATTAATGCCAACCTGGCAACATCAAGCCCGACGGAAATCATATTAGTTGCCAGGGCAGCATCAAGGCATTGATCATCTTGCCGAGAAAGTTCAAGGCGCGCAAAAACCCGGGCATTTTCTTCAGCTGTTGACACACTGGTTAACTGCGCCACCTGCCTGGGTGTGCGATACACCATAATCTGTTCAGTTTTTGCTTCCTGGGTCAATCGTCTGAAATAATTGCCAACATCAACATTAAACAAATTATGGCTGTTACCCACCCCTTTCAAGCTGCCATGGTATATCACCAGGGTCCACCATGCCTCCAGTAAAGCTTCTTGATCAACTTGGCCTTTGCCAAATAAAATTTCCGGTGCTGCCAGCAATGCCGCAGCCAGAGGTGCCATGCATTGCTGGCGATTGAGAGATGGCGCCAGATATCCTAAATACATACGGCCAGGACGAATCTTAAGGGGAATTGTCTTTGCGAAAAAAGAATCGTCACAATTTAATCCAGGAGGGGGAAAGACTGCCACTGTTTTTCCGTATAGGCGCCTCACCTGTTCTTGAGCCATTCGAATTGTGGCTGTGGATGCAATATATTTAGGGCGAATACCCTGGTGAATTAATACCGTATCCAATGCTGCCTCATAGATGCCTGCAACCGAGCCAAGAGCACCTGATATAAGATGTAACTCATCCTGGATTATTAATTCAGGAGGACGGTTTATATTCATTCCAAAAAAAGAGTTGGTCCGCTCTTCCCAAGCCAGTCTGGCAAATTTATCTATGGTTGCAATCAAAAAAGTCGGTGGATCGGCATAAAGCGCATCATCAACAACATTGCAGGGTATCCGCCCGGAGTCAAGCCTGCCAAAATCACAAGAGGGATTGGTGCACCGAAAATAAAACTTGGATTGGACGGCATGGTAATTTTCTGGTGCCTTAAAAGCTCGGCGGCACCATGGACATGCATCAAGGACTAACCTCCCTGGAGGATCCCCGTTGCTTTGTGATGATTTGTTCACCATTTCCATGGCGGCCTTGAATGTATTTGGACTGGATGCCTGCCCTACCCACATGCCTATGGTGATGGGTTCTTCCCCCAGAATGCTATTTTTTTGACGGATTAATTCCAATGCACAGATTATTCTTGTTGCACGCAGATATTGCTGTGATGTCAGAAGGCGAAGTGTATACCTCATTAAAACACTTGTCCCGCCGCCGGAACTCGGATTGGTAAGACGACGCCAGGCAATAATAAAAGCCACCAGACCCAGATATGCTTCTGTTTTTCCGCCGCCTGTAGGAAACCAGATTAAATCCACTATGTCCCGTTCCAAACAATCCTCATTGACAGCAGATTCAATAACCATCAATAAAAAAGCCAATTGAAATGGACGCCATTTGTAAAATGTTGTTTTCCGACTTTTTCCCGTTGATTTATCGCTTTGTGCCATTTGTAAAAGCATGGCTTCATTGGCGATACTAAAGGCTTGGGCAGCATTCTTATCTTCCCGAAGAAGAGCCACCCCTTTTTTCATTCTCATTAATGCCTGGTCCATCCGCAGAACAATCCTTGAGCCTGCATTTGCTTCTCGGGACGGCAAATTTTCTGCGTATTTTTTTTGATCTTCAACCCAGCCCCCATATTCATCCACAAATTTATCCATTTCATCAGCAAGTTTGCTGATATCCTTTTTAAACAAGGACAAGTACTCAAGGCTCAAGAGATAATCATCAGCACCACTTACATCTGCCGTGACTTGGGGGACCTCAACTGCCGGTATGAAATCGCTTCGTATTTCATTTACCTTTCCGTTTTTTAATGACCAGTCTACTGAAACACCATGGCCTAAAGCATAAATATGGTGGTGGTCATACTGTAGCTCAAGTTCCTGTTCTTCTTCGCTTAAAAGCTGGGGATCAACCTTTGGATATACACCAACTTCCCCGTTGTCCAGAGTACAAACCAAACCCACTTCAAATAATGACATTTCATTTTTAGCGTTGTTCCATTCCTCGGCACCGCCATCCATTGATACACGACTGGAATTGCACAATGAAACCGTTACAATCCAGCCACCTGCAAATGGTCTACAAAGCACATCAAGTTCAGCCTGGCCCTGGAGAATGGAATCACGGAATTTTAAATTTTCCTTACTCTCATTGCCTTTCAAAGCCTCATGAATTGCATAATTGCCTACATGATCATCGTCGCTGGAGAGTGGGATGCGCTTCCAGTTTTGACTGAGATATTGACCTTTATCGCTGCGTTCTTTTCGATTTTCATACCGGACCGCGAAATACTGAACCTGGAATTCTATTTCGTCTCCGCGGATAAAAAAAGAGAATCCAACAGAAGACGGTGGCATGTACCGGTTCGTTTTTTGTGAGGGTTCAATAACTTTGCACCGTTCTGATGTTTCATTCTCAGACCCATGATCCTCTTCAATATGAATGGATTGATTTTCAGAAGCTGGATCAATGCCATCTCCTCCCTTGACAATAGGGAATAAAACCCCTGTAGGATATCGCTGAATAGGAGAGATGCCGTTTAAATATTCGTCCAGGCCGGAAGCTGGTCCCATTAACTGGGATTTAATCCATTCAATATATTTTTTGCGAGATTTAGAATAATCCATTTTTATTTATATTTTTCATTTTTAACGATTGAGATCAGTGGTCGCCGAACGACAGCGAGGGTACAGGGGCTTGCCCATGCGATCCACTGCATTGATTGGTTATGCATGGTTAATAGTGGTATCTAAGTTGAGAAATTAAGATAGAATTATTCTCAATTTTATAGACGATTCGGTGCTCATTTGTTATTCGTCTGGACCAAAATCCAGATAGATTGTATTTTAGAGCTTCTGGCTTACCAAGTCCTTCATATTTGTAGCGTTGAATGTCTTTGATGAGTTTATTGATCCGTTTAAGAGTCTTTTTGTCTGTTTTTTGCCAAAAAAAGTAATCCTCCCAAGCATTTTCAGAAAACAGAAGCTTCATTCAATGATCTCTCTTTCTTGACCTTTACCAGTATTTAACTCTTCGATTGATTCAATAAGCCTTTTAGCATTTTTGGGACTTTGCATGAGATATGCTGTTTCAGTGAGGGCTTCATAATCCTCAAGAGACATAAGAATTACTGCTTCATTGTTTTTACGAGTGACAATAATAGGGGCATGATCATCACAAACCTTTTTCATTGTACCGGCAAGATTATTTCGGGCGCTTGTATATGTTATTGCTCTCATTGAGGTTCTCCAATTCTCCAATACTTTAATTGTACGTGTACAATATATTGCACAACACAAAACATGTCAATTTGAATTTGTATTAAGGCATAATCGATTAAATAACCGGTTACACCCGGTTCATTTTTTTTGTTGAATTTTCGCTGCATCCGCTCCAATCAAGATCATAGCTTGATCTTCTGCCACCACCAGGAAGTTTTATAAGAATCCCCTTTGCGCAGTCGCACAACTGGTATGGGCCATCCCCACTATGCCATGATGCCTGAATCCGGAATATGCGGCATCCCATTCATGGCCAAATCACCAACATCTACTGATTGGCCATTAAGTTGCCGGCATAAACGCTTAAAATCTTGAAAATCATCTTCATATCTTTGAGTGATATAGTGGGTGGGTATGGTATGCATACCCCTGAAAAAAATGGGTCCGCCAATGATATCCTTTTCCGATATCCATTCATTTTCAATCTGTGTTTTTTTTGCCCTCTTGGGGATGGATACCATAATCTTCACCCCAAATCGACAATACATAACAATTCATCCCGGAATCATAGGTGCATAATGCATTCTGACAGATATCTTTTGGATCTCTATTTGTAAGTTCGTCAAAGGTATCAAATTGATTTGTCGGTTTTTCTATTACATCATTCATGTATTTTCTCCTTATTTGCCTTAACAACAATTACCGGTTGCCTAAAAAAAAATTACTTTTCAATTCTTATTTACCAGTTTGCAAATAAGTTTTCATCGCCCATCTGGGGGGTTTGATTAAATAAAAAACCGAATCGCTATTTCCGGTGGTGCAGCTGATCTTTCTTTGAATTTGTATACACAAAATCAGGCTACATTCTCGTATGTTTTTTCAGTACCGAATTTTCGCCGATATGGAACAGCGCCCTTGCCGGGAACGCCTCCCTTGTATACGTTAGCTAACCGTTCCTTGAAGCTTTGGTTATTACCACGATGTGCAATATAAATGGCGCAGACTCCGCAATAAAGAGTTGCAGTGTTATGCCGCTTTAAGATCTGTTACAGCATCCCCCACCATCAGGACCCTTGATGCATCCAGCCTGTTTTCAAAGATAATCCGCTCCAGAAGGTACTGCTTTTCAGGCGGTGTCCCATGAATGCCCTTAAAATATGACGCAATCCCCCTCTGTATGAGGATATCCTGAAGCTCTTTTTCAGGAGTTCCGGATGCAACGAACATCGGTAGTCCGCCGGACAAAAAATCCAGACTTTCTTTTGCACCGGCCACCATCGGAGCATCCAGGACAGCATCAATACAAAGCTGTGTAAACCGGTCACATAGCGTGTCCATCATTTCATTAGATAAAGGGGCTTTAACCACCTCTCGGTAAAACCAATCAAATTTTTTAAACCTGCTGATCCCTGAATCTTTATGGCTGAGAATCTGGAGTTTTTTTTAAAAGGTCATGAAATGAAAGCAAGTTTGTAATCATAGACGAAGAAATATCAACATTTTGCTCATGTCTTAAGATAGCCGATAATTTTTCTTCTGATAATTCCGGATGTTTGATGTATCCAACCAATATTTTGATGGCGATAGCATCACTGATTCTTTTTATATCGCTTTCCAGGACTCTTTTTAATTTTTGCCTTTTATATATTTCGGAGTCATTGGAAAAATAGACGTAAACGCCTCCATGCTTTTCACGGAAAACACCATCCATCTCTCGAAAATGGTGCATGAAAGATCGGGGCAGTAAATTCACAATACCGCCTATTTCATTCCCGCTCAGCCCATCTTCTGAGTTAAGGATCGCGTGTTTCACTGTTTGCCGAAGATCACCATATTTTGAGAAAAAAGTATCTCGATACCACCAAATTCCATGAGCATTAAATATGGGTATGTCGGGTAGTGTGTAATACCGACTATTTTGATTGTAGCTTCTCAACACGGCCAATTCAGCAAACTGTCGTTGGACCGTTCTAATTGAGCAATCACGTTTTTTAGAAACCTGATTCAATGTTAGCACTTTAGATTTTTCAAACATTTCTTTTAAAGAGTTCGATTTCATAACATCCTCCTTTCTGTCGTGATATATGTTTTACATTAAAACAATAACATAAACCATGACATACCGGAAGCCAAAAACCACTGATTTTATGGGATTTTCTCTAATTCTCTTAAAAAATATGGAAAACGACAGACATATAAGATGACAATTTATAGAGAGGAAATCTTATCTAATTGTTTTTAAATGATTTTTTTATGGAGAACCAGTATTAGTTTACATAGGTCCTGTTCCTTTATGAACCACCAACCATCTCATCGATAATCTGCTTTGCTGACTCAATATTAGAAATCAACCCGGAAACTTCCCCGGCCGGCAGAATCCCGGAGTCGATATCCCCTCTAATCCACGATTTTTCTACTGCCTGAATATTAAAATGTGCGTCCGTGTCCATCGGGCTGTTTAATATTTTTTCAACCAATGGCGTGTGCAATGCCCTTATCCTGAATCTAACCATATCCACAAGCCTTGTTCCAGTGTCTCTTAATTCGGTTATGGTTTTCTTGTAATTGATATGGGCGATACACTCTGTGGCCGTAATAAACCGGGTCCCGATTTGCACTCCCTGTGCACCTAAAGCCATGGCTGCCCTGTAACCTCGCGAGTCTCCCATACCACCTGCAGCAATAACCGGCTGGCAAAGGCGCAGGGCGACTTCTGGTAGTTCGGGTTAATTTACCTTGTTATGTTATTCGGTTGGTATTGGTAAATTATGCAGGTCATATCCGCTATTACACAAAACCGCCCTAGATTTGGGATATCAGTGGGTGGAACAACAATTTCTCCGCCCAATTTTTCAACTATTTTGACCGAAGCTTCAACATCATCAACGCTGATATATGTATCCCAGAGTGGGGGGACATCATCCGGCTCAGACATAAACCCCTTTTTTCTACAATCGTTGGATTAGATAAACCAATACCGGCAGGCAGCTTTCTTTCTTTATTTTGTAAAACCGCGGTAAAAGTTCTCGTTTCTTGGGACTGTCCTTTAACGGTGATAAATATATCGCACCTTTTGATTTTCTTTTTACATTGGCATGTTTTAAAAGGTCTGTCAGGGAATCGTCATGTTCGAAAGATAACTTGTGACCTGCTATGAAATTGCCAGTGACTTCTATCCCATCAAACATGTCATTGACTTCTATCATTTTCCCAAACGCTTCTTTTACCTGCTCGGTTGTAATTGGTTTGCCGATCTGACTGAGAGTCTTTGGATCAATGGATTCAAATCCAATATTAATATAGGTGTAAAAGGGCAATCGATTCAATTGCTCAAATAAAGCCTGATCCCCTCCTAGGAATGACCCCACACTGCCAAACAGATACAAAAAGGGTTTTTGATTCAGGCGTTGTCTGAACCCAAATGCTTGATACGCCTGTTCTGCGGCAAAGCAGATCAAATCCTTTCCTGCGGACAGAGCATCATGATTGCCAAGGAAAAGCGCATGATAATTAGTTAAATCCGCACCAAAATGATCTTTCAGGGCTGCAATCTGCTCATGGATATTCTCCTTCGACCTTTTCTGAAATTTTTGGTCTGTTTTAACACAGCAAAATTTACAATGATAAAGGCACCCATCGGCGATATTCAGTGGGACAACATCATAATCCGCATGCCGGGTATCAGGTGGAAGTACCGTAACCCTGCTGCCGATAATTTTGTTCAACTTTCTGGAACGCTCATGGAGAACCTGTTCATCATTGGCCAGTATCCGTTCTATCAAATCCTTTGCATGGGGGTACAATCCTTTTGAATTGCCCATATACAAATTGGCAAATAATTGGGACCATTCTGCCATGGCCCTCATAACAACGGGATTGGAAAAATATTTGATTTCCCATATCGGGTTGCTGGTATATGGCAGGCAGGGCAGATAATACTCCCCCATCCAGGAAACAATCCCATCATCACCGCTTTTGTCACCAACAGTATAATAAACCCAATCGTTACCGATTGTCCGCTTAAATTGTTCTGCCGGATGGGGCCAGTCTGGTTTGAGTCCACGAATTGATTTGATCTCACCGTTCAGATTAAAACAAAACTCAAAATCCGGGGTTTTGATTTCCGAATATTTACCAAAACGTAAAGGAAAAGTTTGTTTGACCAATTTATCAGGGCCGCCTTTTTCAACACTGATCATTAAATGCTGTTGCTGTAAAAAATTCATTTTAATTTTTCATTCCATTGAGATGGGGGAGGAGCTTTGCCACTGTTTGCCTCTCCTTGTAGCTTAATTTGTGGTGTGGGGGCTGGGGGATTAAAACCCCCGGTCACCCGATTATGTTCCTGAACTCATGTGATAAAGTTCAAGCTATTGATAGCTAAGTGTCAAACCAACACCTACATCCATAACATTCACTGATTTAGATAGCTTAATTTTGTATTTCAAGCTTGTACAATGACATGGATGAATATTGTTTATATTTTGATCTTCAAAATAATTAAGTGTGCCTTCAGATTGAATTTTACCTGGTTCGATAAGATGAAACCCACCAATTATATCTATAATCCTGTCATCATCGCAAACCTTTTTGGCATACTCGATAATATTACAAATACCTGCATGAGAGCAGCCTGTGATAATAATTAAACCTTGAGACGATTTATATACTAGTGCTGAATCATCTTTGACATGATCATCAACCATTAAATCAACCTGCTCACATTGACCAATAGGTTCGATATTTTCAAAATCATTAGCTCTATCAATTTCACTTAGAAACACAAGGTTGTCCGTTATCCATAACGGTTTATTTGTTAAACTAGTGTCAAAATACTTGCCAATCTTTTTGTCATCTAAAATAGAGCCTATCTCATCACCAGAATACTCTTTGTACGAGAATGCATCGGGATGAGCAATAACTGTTGGATTAAGACAGTTTATACCTTCAGCTTTTGCTTCAGAGTAAAGTTTAACAAGCGGAACTAAACCACCTGTATGATCATTATGTCCATGAGAGATAACAACATAGTTAATATCCATTAAAGATTCGTTCATTCTTTTAGCATTCTGAATGAATACATCTGAATACCCAACATCAAATAATATCTTGGTATCACTATCAGTAATCAAATACGAGACAGCTGGCTCACCTAAATAATATCGATCAATTATTGTGTTGTTATCTACTAAAACTTTCAATTCCATTATTTATTTCCCACAAAATTTATTAAAATATTTTAGTTTAAAGTTACCACAATGTTTCCAAATAAGCGATATTATCTGCTTCATTTGGCTTGTTTGAATATCTATTCTGATGATTGATATCGCTCTTGTTGTCGCTGAAAAGTGGGATATGGACCGAAATAAATTGTGAACTTCCTGTGCTTTGTGTATGATAATTGCTAATCGTTTCACTAAACCGATTTGCAATTGTCGGAGTGAACCATAACTTGAAATACAGGACACGCATGCTTTATTTTTTGCCGGCCCGGTTAAAGGGCACACTTTCACTACTCTTGATTGTCGCAAATACCGTCATCATTTTTATACCGTTGATGCTTATTGCTTTTGTCAAACTTATCATCCCGCTGGAACGTGTAAGAAGTCCGCTTAGCAAACTTCTTATTCTTATCGCAAATCAATGGGTGAGGATGAATGCTTGGAATTTCAGTTTGTTTAACCGGATCAACTGGAAGGTGACAGGTCTTGATAAGCTAAAACAAAACGAATGGTGCCTGGTGATTTCAAACCATCAATCCTGGGTGGATATCTTCGTCCTTCAGACAAATCTTTTATCCAGGGTACCGTATATTAAGTTTTTCTTAAAAAAAGAGCTTATCTGGGTACCGCTTATGGGACTTGCCTGGTGGGCGCTTAACTTCCCCTTTATGAAACGATACTCCAAAGCTTTCCTAAAGAAGAACCCTCATCTAAAGGGGCAGGATCTGGAAATTACAAGACGGACCTGTCAGAAATGTAAAAACAGTCCCACTGCAATCATGAACTTTGTAGAAGGCACCAGATTCACTTCCGGCAAGCACGTAAAACAGGGCTCCCCGTATGATCATCTGCTGAAACCCAAAGCCGGGGGCATCGCCTTTGTATTAAGTGTTATGGGAGATTATTTTGACAGTATCGTTAA
>PIVS01000449.1 GCA_003353855.1 Desulfobacteraceae bacterium | reverse complement strand
ACTTCCCGTATTGGCCCATCCGGGACTGCTCGAATTCAATAAGTCCCGGGGGTTGGAAGCCTTTGTTGATGTTTTGATAAAATTTGGCCTCCAGGGTATTGAGGTCTTTTACACAGACCATGATCCCCAAAAACAGGAATATCTTAAAAGTCTTGCCCGGGACAGGAAGCTTCTGGCAACCGGAGGATCTGATTTCCACGGTGATTTTAATCAGGGTGTAAAGTTAGGTCGTGGTAAGGATAATCTAAATGTGGGCTACTCTGTTTTCAAGGCTCTGACCAAAAGACTTTCCCTTATCAATTCCCGGGCGCGTCTGGATGTTTTGGAAAAAAATATTGACTACCGGTTTAATGACAGATCCCTGCTTTCCAATGCCCTGTGTCACAGGTCCTATTTGAATGAGAATCAAGCCAGCTGCCATACCGACAATGAACGTCTTGAATTTCTTGGTGATGCTGTGCTGGGTCTTTGTATCGGCCATATTCTCATGGAGGAAAGCCCGTCGAAAAAAGAGGGTGAGCTGTCAAAACTCAGGTCAAATCTTGTAAGTGAGCCCGGGCTTGCTGATATGGCGCGCAGTATAGATCTGGGGCGGTTTGTCAAGTTGGGCAGGGGAGAGTTCCTTTCCGGAGGAGGGGACAAAAATTCCATTCTTTCCGATGCCTTTGAGGCGCTTATTGCAGCTGTCTACCTGGATGCCGGATTTGATAAAACCCATGGGATGGTGAAGGCGGTTTTCCAGAAGGCCGTTCAAAGGGCCTTGTTCAATTTCGATATTATGGATTATAAAAGTTTTCTCCAGGAGTATGCCCAGGAAAACTTTGGTACAACCCCCCAATATACCGTGGTCAAAGAGATGGGGCCTGACCATGATAAGCGGTTTGAGATCTGCCTGAAATTGGTTGATATACGGGCAACCGGGACTGGAAAGACAAAAAAGGCAGCTGAGCAGGATTCTGCCAAAAAAGCTCTTCAAATTGTGGGCCAAAGGGGTTAGGGAGGAGAATGGAATCCCCCCTGATCATTCCGGTTTTTATCCCCCATTCAGGCTGTCCCCATCAATGTGCCTTCTGTAATCAATCCATACTGACCAGTCATGAAAAGTGCCTGCCCGGTCCAGAAGAAATTGACGAAATTATTGGTCAATATCTGGGATATAAGGCCGGTCGTTCCCGGGTGGAGCTGGCCTTTTTCGGCGGTAATTTCCTCGGTCTTCCTGACCGGGATATCCTTTGGCTGCTGGAAAAAGTACGACCCTATATCGAGGATCAAACCATCCACTCCATTCGCTGTTCCACCCGGCCGGATACAATCACGGAACAAAAACTTGATCTGATTGCCCCCCATGGGGTTTCATTGGTTGAATTAGGGGTTCAGTCCATGGCCGATGAAGTGCTTAAAAAATCTAACCGGGGCCATACCAGTTTTCATACCTGCCAGGCCATTGGCCTGTTAAAGGCGCATCAAATCAGGGTGGGGGTCCAGGTTATGGCAGGTTTGCCCGGGGATACTAAAGATCAACTGCTCCATGGCACAGCAAAGGTTGCGGCCCTGGGGCCGGATGTGGCCAGGATTTATCCCTTAATGGTTCTTGAGGGCAGCCCCCTGGCCCGATGGTATCGGGAAGGCAGCTATGCTTCTTTGAGTTTGGCGCAAAGTGTTGATCTGGTAAAAGAGATGTACAAGATATTTGACCGGGCAAATGTGCCGGTGATCCGTATGGGCCTCCAGGCGTCTGAGATGATGGAGGATCCGGCCCATGTGTTGGCAGGGCCATGGCACCCGGCATTTGGTCACCTGGTGTTCTCAGCCCTTGCCTATGACCAGGTGTGTGAAAAGCTCGGGGCATTTTCCGGGCTTTCCCAGGGGGACCAGGGGAATAGGGCGGATCATATCCTGCTCTCGGTCCATCCCAGGTTTGAATCTCGTCTCCGGGGGGATAAAAACGGTAATCTGGAAAAATTGGGGAAAGAGTATCCCCACCTTTCGTTTGCCATTCAGACCAATGAGGCCATCATGCCAGGAGCAGTTGATATACAACACAGGGCAATTCCTTCAGGCTGAATCCCGGAATCTGATTTTTAGAGTCTTAATTTATAGAGTTAGTTAGATGCCTTCTTTGAATAGATCCTCTGACCCGGATATTGCGTTGGGTTTTTGGGTATATTCCGTGGGAATCGTTCCTTCCTTAAAACATTCAAAAATGGTTTTTTCAGATTCTTCTATGGGCAGAAGTCCGGTTTTGGCATCAATTTTGGCAAATACGATTCCTTCGGGTACGTTGAAAGTTCTGACAGGCTTTCCCTTCAAGGCGTTCTGCATATAATCCAGCCAGATGGGGCTGGCTGCCCTGGAACCGGTTTCTCCCTTGCCAAGGGGGGCTTCCTGGTCAAGGCCCACCCATACACCTGTGGTGTACCTGGGGGTGTATCCCATGAACCAGGCGTCAAATAAATTGTTGGTGGTGCCGGTTTTCCCGGCCACCGGTCGTTTCAACGCCTTGATCCGTCGTCCGGTTCCTGATTTGACAACGCTTTCCATGAGATTGGTCATGATATAGGCGGTGCTCATATCAATCACTTTTTTCCGGACAAGTTTGGAGGACTCCAGCAGGGTTCCGTCCCGGTCATAGATTTTGGTGATGAATACAGGTTCAATTAAATATCCCAGGTTTGAAAAGACAGAATAGGCATTTACAAGTTCAAGGAGGGACAATCCCGAAGATCCCAGTGCAATGGACAGATCCCGGCTGATATCAGCGGTGATACCCAGCTTCCGGGAATAATCAATGATATAGTCAATGCCGATATCTTGGAGAATTTTGATGGTGACCACATTCCGTGACTTGACAAGGGCGTCCCTGAAAAGGGTGTCCCCGAAAAATTTTTCTTTGTAGTTACGGGGCTTCCATATAAAATCTCTTTCCGTATCCTCAAAAACAACCGGAGAATCAACAATCATGCTGGCGGCTGTGTATCCCTTGTCCAGGGCAGCGGCATAGATGATGGGCTTGAAGGCGGATCCGGGTTGCCGCCGGGACTGGTATGCCCGGTTAAACTGGCTGTTCCGGTAATCTCTTCCGCCGATCATGGCTTTGACATGGCCGGTTTCTGCTTCAATGCTTAATAGGGCTGACTGGGCAACGGGTTCCTGGTACAGGGAAAATTCATATTCATTGTCTTCCACAACTTCATTGATCACTTTAACAAGGATGACATCCCCCATTGTAAAGACCTGGGACGGGTTTTTCACACTTGTCTCGTAATAGGCTATTTGCTGGTCTGGTTTTCTTGCCCAGGCCATGGTTTTTAAACGGATGAGGCCGTAAAAGTCTCCGACCCTGACATGGGTCACTTTGTTTTCATCATCCACAGAAAGGACTACACCCTGGTAGATAGTCTTCTTTTCAAGAAGATTGCTGTTGATTTGTTCTGCTACCCCCCGGGAAAAGCCTTCCACCTGAAGGGCGGAAATGTTTTTGACAGGCCCCCTGTATCCGGTTCTCTGATCAAGTTCCCTCAGCCCTTTTCCAACAGCATTTCTTCCAATTTTTTGCAGTTCAATATTGACGGCTGTGTGGATTTTGAGACCCTGGTTGTACAGGGTGTCCTTCCCATATTTTTTTTCCACATACCGGCGGACATGTTCTGTGTAGCAGGGTACCCGTTCGATGAACCAATTTTTCCGGGGTTTGATATCCAGCTTCATATCAATGGCTTCCGTCACAGAAAGATTGGTGATCATTCCCTCTTCTTTCATCCGGTTCAGGGTGTAAATTTGTCTTTGTTTGGCCCGGTCTGGAAATCTGAAGGGGGAATATCGGCTCGGAGCCTGGGGGAGGCCTGCCAGCATAGCGCATTCTGCAAGGTTAAGGTCTTTTGTATGTTTGCCAAAATAATTTTCAGAGGCTGCCTCTACCCCATGGGCACCATGCCCCAGATAAATCTGATTCAGATACAGATAAAGGATTTCATCCTTGGTGAACTTTTTTTCAATCTGGTAGGCCAGCATGGCCTCCTTGATTTTTCGTTGATAGGTCCTTTCCGGGGTCAGCAAAAATGATTTGGTCACCTGCTGGGTGATGGTGCTGCCTCCCTGGACAATGGTGCCGGCCTTGAAATTTTTAATAAATGCCCTGAGGATGGACTTGA
>PIVS01000993.1 GCA_003353855.1 Desulfobacteraceae bacterium | reverse complement strand
GTGTTGAGATGGTACAAGGCCCAGATAGGCTGTTAACTTTGTCGGAGAATTAAAACGGGTAAGATCTCCAAGCTCGGATACTACAACTGCGGATACAATGTCTGAGACCCCGCGCAATGATTGCAGTGCCTTATTGAGCTCATTTAACTGTGTGTGTCCAGCTAATTGTCTTATGTGGTTTAAAATCTGCTCTACGCGTCTTTTACCATCATGGACTGTATCGATATATTCTTGTAACGTTATTTGTTGTGCTGGATGTGGCATTGAAATATCAGCAAGCCAGTTAAAATGAGCCTTGCTCCATTTTGACTTTCCAGAGTAACAAATATTGTGCCTTAATAGGAAAGCTCCTAATTGTTGTTTTGCCCTTTTTAAAGCATTTACTAAATCTTCACGAGCACGAACCAAGTCGCGAAGTGCTTCATCCTCTAATGAGGGCACATAAACTGCAGTTAGTTCCCCAGCTCTATGAAGCTTTGCAAGGCTTTCGGAATCTCTTCGATCAGTTTTAATTCTGTTTCCACTTTTTTGGGGTATAAGGGAAGGAGCGATCACAACACAATCAATACCCTTGTCTGAAAGGTTACGATAGATATTATACCCACATGGCCCTGCTTCATATACGCACCTTGGTTCTATCCCTTGTGAAATTTGTTTCCGTAAAAATTTGTGCAATTGGTCCATATCGTTTTTGATTATACCATAAAAGTTAACGTCTTTTTCCCGATCATCTTCTGCAATTGCAATAGCTATAGAATTTTTATGGACATCTAACCCAATATACTTTACTATTTTTTCCATGACCTGCCTCCATATCGATTGAAAGAAATTTATGATAAATGAGTTCAGCAACTTCATTTACAGTAAACATTTTATATTTGATAAGTGTTCGTTTATACCGATGATGGTATTCCAGCTATCATACCGAGAACAATGTCTTCCAAAGAATTCCGGAAAAATTGGGCTCGATTAATTCAGAAAGTGTATGAAGTAAATCCATTGATTTGCAAAAAATGTC
>PIVS01000992.1 GCA_003353855.1 Desulfobacteraceae bacterium | reverse complement strand
ACAGCCGGCTGGTTATCGGCGGCAGTTGAAAACACCTGGCTCTTTTTGGTGGGGATGGTGGTGTTTTTTTCAATGAGTTTGGTCATGACACCGCCAAGGGTTTCAATCCCCAGGGAAAGAGGGGTAACATCCAGTAGCAGAACATCATTGACATCACCCTGGAGAACACCGGCCTGTACGGCAGCGCCCATGGCAACCACTTCATCGGGGTTCACCCCTTTGTGTGGTTTTTTACCAAATATTTTTTCCACCCGTTCCTGAACAGCAGGCATACGGGTCATCCCGCCAACCAATACCACTTCATCCACTCCGCCGGCACCAAGGTTGGCTTCTTTCAGGGCTGTTTTACAAGGTTTTACAAGGTTGTCCAGAAGATCGGCAACCAGGGATTCGAGTTTGGCCCGGGTCAGTTTGACATCCAGATGTTTGGGGCCTGTGGCATCGGCAGTGATAAAGGGCAGGTTGATTGCTGTTTCAGTGGCGGTTGACAACTCCATTTTTGCTTTTTCAGCCGCTTCCTTGAGACGCTGGAGTGCCATTTTATCACCCCGAACATCAATACCCTGGTCCTTTTTAAATTCGCTTGCAATATATTCAATGATTCTTAAGTCAAAATCTTCGCCGCCAAGGTGGGTATCACCCGAGGTTGATTTTACCTCAAAGACGCCGTCACCGATTTCAAGGACAGATACATCAAAGGTACCGCCGCCCAGATCGAAAACCGCAATTTTTTCTTCCCCTTTTTTATCAAGGCCATAGGCAAGGGAGGCGGCTGTGGGTTCGTTGATGATACGCTTTACCGTAAGCCCTGCAATTTTACCGGCATCCTTGGTAGCCTGTCTCTGGCTGTCGTTAAAATAGGCAGGTACCGTGATAACAGCTTCTGTTACTTCTTCTCCCAGGTAGTCTTCAGAAGTCTTTTTGATGTTTGCCAGAATAAAGGATGAAACTTCAGCAGGACTGTGCTGTTTTCCCCTCAGATTGATCCGGGTGTCTCCATTGGAGGCTGGCTCAATTAG
>PIVS01000448.1 GCA_003353855.1 Desulfobacteraceae bacterium | reverse complement strand
TGGTCCTTTGCCACTTTACCGCAGCTTTTACAGGTATGAAGTTCTGTCATGGGGCACCTCGCTTTTTATAAGGATTATAATAAAGACTTTCGAGGACTAACTTGATATAATATGGGGAACAATTTAACAATGTCAACCTTAAGGAAAGCTTCCATGTTTACTTGGAATGACCTTCTCGATATTGCCGTAAAAATGGAAGAAAACGGAAAAGCAGTGTATCAACGGGACATGGACAAAATAAAAAATAAAAAACAAAAAATTAAAGAAATTGCTCCAGTGGATGTCCCAGGAGGAAGATTGTCATCAAAGATGCTGAAAATCTTTATTGAATTTGAAAATGATACCCTCCTTTTTTACGAATTTTTAGAAACCTTTATCCAGGACAAGGAAACCCTGGAGGGTCTGGAAAAAATCATCCAGGAAGAAAGGAACCACATAAATCAACTGAATGAAATGATCCAGGCTGTTGAAGCCCAATCCATTCCCGAAGAAAAGCTTTAAGATAGCCTGGCCTATTTTTCCCTGCTAGGGCTGGTTATTTTATAGTTGTTGTTCCATAAATCAATGATTATATTGTTAGGCATGTCTAAAAAAGTCGGCTGTTCCATGCTGTCTGTAGTTCCTGACCCCGCCTCCTTAGCATAGAATACAGGGACAAACGTTTCTTCAGGCCAAATTATGGAGTCAGGAAACCCGGCCTCAGTCTTCCCTGTGAATTGTAAGCTGGGGAAAGGGGATATCCCAATTATTTTGTGTACAGGCCTCCACACACCACCGCTGAATAGCCCGGGAAAGCCGGTTATACAAGGGTGCCATCTCCCCCCTAAAATCTGCAATAACCACCAGATCCAAGGAGGACGCACCTGCCTGGGCAAATTCAACATTGAGATTTCTCAGTGATTTTTCATACCCTTCCAAAGAGATCTGTTCCAGGATATGGGCTGTCAGGATATCTGGAACCCCATGGGTGGATTCCGCCTGGAGGGCATAGGAGATACCAAAAAGAATTTTCAGCCTGAAATTAACCGACAGGTTCAAAGGAGATTGTGCCAGAAAATCTCCTGTCTGGTAGACTTTCTGGGCACCGCCGCGCTGGACCAGTTCCACCATCTCATGGGAGAGGCTAGCCACACACCCCCGGGTTCCATCGGCCAGAATAACCCAGTCATTTTTACGGCAGGGAAACCAGGGCTCTTTTTTATCAAAGGAACGGGATGACATCTCCATTAAGTTCTCAATGGGCAGCCGCAGGCTGACCCCAAGGGTCGGATTTTCAAGGGTGGTGAATACATTTATCTTTTTCACCAGCCAGGGAACCCCCTGGTAAAAAAGCCTCTCCCCTTCCCTGACAGAGCCAATGTTGAGCATGAGGCGGCTCTGGTGCCAGAACCGGGGCAGGGTATTTTTGGCTCCCCAGCCAACCCCCATGAGAAATAAAATGGTCAGGGAAAGCAATACCCAGTCTTCAAACAAATAAAAGACCAGGATAAGTACAAAAAGGGCTAAAAAAAAATTCATCGCCCGGTAGAGAATGTCAAAGGCCCGGATATGAAAGGGCCTGTAACGGGCTTTGTATCCCGGAACAAACCTCATCAAAAACAGGTATAAAAACCGTACCAGCATGACAATGCCAACACATGCCACCATGGCAATAAAGAGAAAAAGCCCCCGGGTCCTGAAAAAATTTTTGACAGACTTCTGGGAGCTTTCCAGCAATGAGCTCTCTTCTCTCTCGATTTTCGCAAGCTGCATTTTAGCCAGATCCAGCTTATTCCGGATCTGGTCTTCCACACTTTTCCATTCCGGCATCAAATCTTCAATATCGGTTTTCAGCTCAGGGTCATCGGCTTTTGATGCAAGGGCAGCAAGGTGCTTATTGGCACTTTGAGCCACGGGAACCACTCTTTGATAAAAGGAAAATTCATCTTTCAGTTTTGTTTTGTGTCTGGCCCCCACCGTCAGCCTTTTTAATTCCATAATTCCCGGTTCTGCCAGGGAGAGCAGCTCTCTTTTCCAATCAAAATACTCTGTTTTTTTATCGGCAAACAACCCGATTTCAACCCCGGTGGCAATCCGTTCAAAATCAACGTTGGCACCTGCCAGGGCTTTGTCCAGTTTTTTCAATTCAGCCAAAAGATAGGTTTTTTCCGTTTCTGAATCACTATTCTCAAGCAGTTGCGTTTTTTCAGCGATTCGGCTTTTCAGATTTTTTTTCAGATCAAGAATGGAATGGAGCATTTTTATGGACGTCTCTTCACCCGTAGGCTCATCAATTACGACCGAAACAATTTCCGTTTTAACTGGTTTGTCGGCAGCACCAGGGCTTTCAATCGCCCCGGCCATAAAAAGGATACATATCAGTACCATCAGTTTACTTTTCATCGATGACAGGATCTCCAATGGAATATTAATTTGACGGGATTTTTAAGAACAAACTATATCATTAACCAAGGGGATATAACAGCTTTACCATAAATTTTTCATTGTGCCCCCCTGTATTGACATGCATGCTGCTTCAATGCAATGAGGTATAGGGTTCGCACAGATAATCGTTAAAAGAAAACATCCCATGAAAAAAAGTGCAATAAGCCTGTTTATCCTTTGCCTGGCACTGGCAATATCCGGCACAACAGCCCTGGCCAGTAACCGGAAAATTGACCGGAAAATTGACCGGAAAATTGATAAAACCAGCCAGGAGAATGTTATTGAAGAGGTTCTTGCAAAAACCACCCACAGCTGGAATGGCACCCCCCTTAATCCCATACCCCCAGGGTCAGCCCCAGATAACGATCCTGAGAATCAGCATTCCAGCCGGAACAACCCTGCATGAGCATACCCACCCGGTCATCAACGCGGGCGTTTTAATCAGCGGAGAGCTCACAGTGGTGACCAAAACAGGCAAAAAATTGCATCTGAAAACCGGTGACCCCATTGTTGAGGTGGTCAACACCTGGCACCATTGGAAAAACGAAGGATCAACACCTGCTGATATCATTGTTTTTTATGCCGGAACCAAGGATTCTCCCATTACCCTAAAACAATGATTCCAGGCCGGGAAGTCTTGTTTTTACTCCCGACTCAATCTCATCTCTCAACGTTCTAAACCGGTCCGGGGAATTGGGTTTTACAAGCTCCCAAGTCTCGACACTTGCAAAGGGTAGATCAGGTTTTGCTTCTTTTGGGCCCAAAAATATCACTCTATCGGGCTCTCTGCCCATATCCGCCAATACATTTTCCAGGTATTGGGGGACCCGATACTTGAGATCCAGATTTTTCTCTGCCATAACCTTTACCATCCCGGGATCTGATTTAGCTGCCGCATCAACTCCCGCCGTCAGGACTCTAATCCGGCCCTTTACATATTTTTTAACAAAGGCAGCCGCCATCTGGCTGCGGCAGGCATCATTTTCTGAAACAAAGAGCAATTTTTTTTTATTGAGCACAGGTTCCAGCAAATGCCTTGCCGCATCCCGGATATCCTTTGACAGCCCGGGCCGGGAAATTATATCCCCGGCGTCCTCGACATTTCGATAGGTCAAAGAGCCTGAATAATCAGCAGAGATGGCATCAAAAAAATACTTGGCTGTCAGCTCCACCCCTTCAAAAAGCCGCTTACCGCCGGAGGCTGCGACAGACAGCAAAAAGCCCTGGCGATGATAACCGTCGGGATCCTGCAGCTTGAGTTTGTATTTCCGACCCCAGAACATCTGGCACCGGTCAATGAAACCCTTTACCTGGGCTGTCACATTATAAAAAAAGATGGGTGAGGCCAACACCACCACATCAGCTTTTTTGACCAGGGAATACCCCTTTTCCTCCATTTCATCCTGAATGGGACAAAACCCTTTTTTCTCACAGACAATCAACTCCCGGCAAGGCTGAATATCCAATTTTTCCGGATGAATCACCTGGGTTTGGGCCCCATGGGACTCGCATGCCTCTAAAAACAAGGTTAACAGTTGATCTGAATTCCCCTTTTTCCGCGGACTTCCCTGTATCCCCAGTACAAACATGATCTCCTCCTTTTATGGTGCTGACAGATTATGTTGCTGACAGAGTCTGATTTACTTTGGCCATCACAATGGTAATATTATCCTTTCCTCCAAAATCAAGGGCTGCATTGACCAGTCTCTTGGCTTGATCCCGGATGGAGGAGGGGACAGTGA
>PIVS01000447.1 GCA_003353855.1 Desulfobacteraceae bacterium | reverse complement strand
ACCGGTACCCCGTTGCCATACCGCTATACCCTTCGCCTCCACCAGGCTGGGTTTGGGACTTGCCTTGACTTCCGAATACGGAAATCATAGGCTCACCCTTAAGAACATGTGCCGTGCCCAGCACACACAAAAACATGCTGCGGGCAAGCCGCAGATTTTCATGATATAACTTAAAAACGCCTTGCATGTATCATTAGTTGTACGCTATAATGTACCAAAAACAAACTTTGAGGGATGATATGCAAAAGCTTAAATTCGATCAGGACATAAAGCCGCTTTCAGAAGTACGAAATGGCATGGCTAATTTTATCAAACAAGTCCATGAGACCAAAAGACCATTAATTATCACCCAACGTGGCAAAAGCGTGGCGGTGTTAATCGATGTACATGAGTATGAACTGATGCAGGATAAAATAGACCTTTTGGCTGACATACGCACGTCTCTTAATCAATTAAACAAAGGAGAAGGTGTTAGCCATGAAGATGCTCACAAAAAACTTCTGGGACGAATCGATTTATGAAGCTAATTTGGTCACCCCTTGCTCTTGAAAGGGCTGCCGAAATAATTGATTACATATCTCTGGATAATCCTTCAGCGGCAAAAAGGTGGCTCAATACAGTCTTTGATAAAGTTGAACAACTTATATCATCCCCTGAACTTGGGCGTATTGTGCCAGAAATTTCGGACTACAGATTCCGGGAAATAATATATGGCAATTACAGAATTATCTATCACCTTGATCTGACAAGCATTTCTATTTTAACCATACGTCACGGCAAACAAATATTACCAATCGACGAGATTAAGTTATAACAAAACTAATTCAGCCGACGCAAAAAGCTTCGCGGCCGCTCAACCTTCGTTGAGATGGACTCGCACAGAGAAAGTTCCAGCGGCAATAAGGATGATAGCCCTTACCCGAGGTGGTATTTTTCTTTGTGACCGCGGATGCGCTGGCCGGACCTGGGTGAAAAAATACCTGTTGAATTTCTCCGTTCCCTGGCCTAAATTTTTGTCCATGCTGGAAAACATGGATGCGTGTTTTCTAAATCCCCCTATCTGGAAAGGGATAAAAAAACGACTGGACAAGGAAGCATAAATATGGATTCCTATAAATTCGATTTAGAGGCATACCTGGACCGCATCAATTTCAGCGGTGCGATTGGTGTGTCCCTGAACACATTGGTAAGACTGCATCACGCCCATTTCCACAACATCCCGTTTGAAAATTTCGATATTCTTCTTGGGAGAGGCATCAATCTGGACCCGCAGGCCGTTTTCAATAAGCTAGTTCTTAAAAAAAGAGGGGGATACTGTTTTGAGTTGAACGGTTTGTTTTTGAAGGCACTCCAGGCTTTGGGATTCAAGGCCCGGGCTCTGCTGGCACGCGTCCATGTGACAGGGACGCCCTCGGGACGCGGGCACCAGCTGGAGTTGATTTCCATTGACGGCAGGGACTGGCTGGCAGATGTAGGATTTGGCGTGAACTCCCCCCGCATGCCCATCCCCATGGAATTGAGCAGCCCTGTCACAAAGGACGGACAGACCATACGGCTGACAGACGGGGGACATTTTGGCACCATGTTCCAGGCTCTTGAGGACGGTGAGTGGAAAAACCTCTACAGTTTTGACCTGGGCCATGTATGTCCCGCGGATATTGCATACGGAAACCATTATACGTCCACCCATCCTGATGCATTCTTTACATTTTCCCGTGTTGCCGCGCGTCCGCTTCCCGGAGGGGAAATCACATTGCTGGACCGGACATTGAAAATCACCGCCAAGGGCAAGGAGGAGGTGCAGAAGCTGCCGGACAACCCTGCCTACCTCAATGCGGTAAAAACGCACTTCGGCATAGAACTTGACGCACCCTACGATGATCTGAAACCGCTGCCCCATGACGGAGACAAAGACTGACCATCAGGGGGCATACACCGTACACCTGGGTAGCGTGATGAATCCCGGGAATTTGATCAAAACTTATTTTTATCTTAAATTTTTTTCAAACAAACCAAATGAAGCGGATGATACATGGAAAGTTTTTATCCCTGGGAATGAAGGCAAGTGAAGATTTGCACAGGACATTTTCACTCCGTAAAATATTGAGCCTCTTGCAGAAATACCGGTAACTGGCACTTGCTTGCTATATATTGTATTTTGCAGTTGTCACTATGCAGTATATAGTGGGATTAAACCATGATCTCTTTTATCTGCAAGTGCCTCTATTAAAAAAAAATAGAAAATTATTATGAAGATATTTTTCACGAATCAGCAACACTTGTAATCTGCAAAGTAGTCAAAATCGAATGGCAATGCTAAATTCGAAAGAACATTGTTGATGATAAGACTCCTCAAGTAACAATTAATTTTTCAACTGTGTGAGGAAATAGAAAAATGCAAAATATAAAAGAAAAGCAACAGGTGATTCAATACCTGGATCAAAATACAGCACATTTTATCGAGATGTCCGATTTCATATGGGAAAACCCGGAATTGGGTTGGAAAGAATTCAAGGCGTCCAGCTGTCAGGCGGATTTTCTCGAAAAAAACGGCTTTACAATTACCTGGGATATTGCTGATATTCCCACAGCCTTTGTGGCCGAATGGGGAGAGGGGAAGCCTGTAATAGGATTCATCGGAGAATTTGATGCCTTGCCGGGCTTATCACAGAAAAATCAAGCGCAACAGGAAGCTGTTGTGAAAGGTGGGCCGGGTCACGGTTGTGGGCACAATCTGTTAGGAACCGGTGCAGTTGCGAGTACAATAGCCATAAAAAAATGGCTTGAATCCAGCAACACACCCGGCATAGTCCGTTATTATGGCTGTCCTGCTGAAGAGACCGGTGGTGGGAAGGTATTCATGGCCCGGGCAGGTGTTTTTAACGATTTGGATGCGGCATTTAATTTTCATCCCGGAAATTTTAATACAGCCTGTAAAGGGAGCTGTGTTGGTGTCAACGCAATTAAATTTCGTTTTCACGGACGAGCTGCGCACGCGGGCGATTCTCCACACGAGGGGCGTTCTGCGCTGGATGCAGTTGAATTGATGAATGTGGGTGTTAATTATCTACGGGAACATGTTAAAGATAATGTCCGAATGCACTATATTATCACCTATGGCGGGGAGGCACCCAATATTGTTCCTGATGAAGCAGAAGTATATTATTACATTCGTGCTGCCAAGCCTGATTATCTTCAAGAGGTGGCCGACCGTGTGCGAAATGTCGCCAAAGGGGCTACCTTGATGACGGATACAACCGTTAATGAAATTTTTGAATCCGCATTCTCCAACATGTTGAGCAACCATTACCTGGCTGACCAGCAATACAAGGCTATGAAAATGATCGGTCCAATAGAGTTTTCCGATGAGGAAATGACCTATGCACAAAAAATCAACAATGGTTATCCCCGCACTAACTCGGATTATATTAATGATGCTATTGAACTCTTCAAACCATCTGATGAGATCGTTGACATTCTGGACTCTTATCGAGATAAACCCCTGGTTGGCGAAAATTTTTATTCCTTAGACGAAAAAATTATCATGACAGGGTCGACAGATGTTGGGGATTTAAGCTGGGTTGCTCCGGTAAGTCTGCTCTTCACGACCTGCTTCTCTACCGGGTGTACAGGACATAGCTGGGGAAATGTTGCAACCAGTGCCCATTCCATAGGACATAAAGGAATGATGCATGCAGCAAAAATAATGGCAGTTGCTGCAGTGGATCTGTATACAGACCCTGAACACCTTGAGAAAATCAAAAAGGAGTTTAAAAAGAAAACTGAGCCTTCGGGGGGATACAAGTGTCCATTGCCCGACCACATCAAATCGCCAAGATATGCGCCGAAACAGAAGTAATATACGCAAAAAGAATGGCTGTATTTTCCAGATCACTATTAAAATAAGCATAGGAAAAGGGCCAAATCTTCATTTGACTTTTGTTGGATGAAATAAATAAATCGGGTAGCCGGGGGTTTTAATCCCCCAGCCCCCACGCCACCCCACAAGCGGGTCTGCATAGGGCGGTTCATCAAGTTTACCGGGCCGTGGCCGGGTAATGAATTTTCACCCACTGATCTTTGACAGATATTAACCCTTGTTCTGATAGCCATTTGTTGTTCATACCGGCTTGTGTTGCCATGGTCCTGGAAAGATGCCATGGCCCTC
>PIVS01000991.1 GCA_003353855.1 Desulfobacteraceae bacterium | reverse complement strand
TGTGATTGATTTGGGTGATGTCAAGTGAAGTAAGCGATAGTAATAATTGCACCATGTCTCCTTCTTCCTGTATCGTTTTTTTTGATAACCACGCCATCAAAGTGACACTTTTTATTTCCTAAGTCAAATACTAATTTACTACCAGGATAGAAAGATTTAATCCCCTGAAATGTTTGAAGATTTTATTTGAAACGAAGTAAAAAAACATTTTTCCTAAATCAAGATTCCTGAATTTTAAATTCTATCCAATTATATTTGCAGCAAAGACTACCTTTCGGATATTTTCAGCGGCAACATTTTTTCTTTTGTCGTTTTAATTCTTTCTGCTGAATGCTTTTTTCTGGCGTCTAAAAATTCTTCTGAATATTCGATTGCCTTTCTTTTTTCAGAAAGCTTACCTTTAAAGGGAAGTACTACTGTGTCTAATATCTCTCCGAGTTCTTTTTGATTTGTAGGGCTATGAAAACCTTTATCAAAAGAGCAACTTTTGATCTTTTTAAATTTTTGTTTGGCATCAAAAATGATTGAAACAGCCACTTTGTCATCCGTTTGATTTTCCTTGCCGCCATTCAGTTATTCCCAGATCAATGCATAAAGACATGATCAGGGTTATTACCTTGCGCAAGCTGTCCAGCAAGAGGTTTATACCTGTTGAGAAGTGTACATCCGTTTCGGTGACAAAGGAATCACAGCTTACCTTTAATTCTTTGTTTTCCGAATTTGCAAAAAATAAATTATGTCCATATTCTACTGCGATATAATTTATTTGATCAAAAATTTCTGGTGTGAATCGAGAAACATTGTCCTTTAATGTCTGGAGCTTGTATTCATATTCGTCACTCAAACCACCATGACAAAGCATCAAGCGCAATGTTTTATGGTTGTTGGCAATCTCCAACAATTTATCATAATCCCAGTTGCTTCCGAGGCGGATCATTCCCAAGACGAGTATTCTCCACAGATGCATCCCTTCTCGACCATTTTTAGGGTTAATATTTGGTGGAATTAATTTTTCAAGAA
>PIVS01000990.1 GCA_003353855.1 Desulfobacteraceae bacterium | reverse complement strand
GGAGCCAAGGGAATCAAAATTATCTGTGCCGGCCGTTTGGGTGGTGCTGAAATGGCAAGAACCGAATGGTACAAAGAAGGACGGATTCCACTGCACACATTGCGGGCCGACGTGGATTACGGCTTTATAGAAGCAAAAACCACATACGGACTCATTGGTATTAAAACCTTTATTTTTAAAGGTGAGGTACTGCGTCCTGGTGAAAAGGCTTTGGCGACAAAATAGAGGCGATTAGGAGAAAAAGCAAATGCTTAGTCCAAAAAATGTAAAATTCCGTAAGGAGTTCCGGGGTAGAACCAAAGGGGTACCCACTAGGGGAAATACCCTGAGTTTTGGTGATTACGGTCTCCAGGCCGTTGAATGCGGATATATAAATGCAAGACAAATTGAAGCGGCAAGGGTGGCAATGACCAGACATGCAAAAAGAGCTGGTAAAAGTTGGATCCGGTTTTTTCCTGATCATCCTGTTACTAAAAAACCTGCAGAAGTTAGAATGGGTAAGGGGAAGGGCGCAACTGACGCCTGGGTTGCGAGAATTAAGCCCGGTAAGATCCTTTACGAAATGGAAGGAATTCCACGAGATTTGGCGAAAGAAGCCATGCGACTTGCTGCAAGAAAACTTTCCATAAAAACACGATTTGTGGAAAGGAGTAAATAGAGATGAAGATCAGTGAGATTAGAGAAATGGATGCGGATCAAGTTAAAGGGAAGCTTGTTGAACTCAAAAAAGAATTGTTCAATCTTCGTTTTCAAAATGATGTTGGACAGCTTGAGAACACGACAACCCTTTCAAATGTCAAAAAAGATATTGCCAGACTCTATACAATATCAAAAGAAATGAATTTAAACATTATTTAATGTAAGAGTTATAGATATGGAAAATATTCAAAAAAACAAAAAAGAGCTGATGGGTCTGATTGTATCTGATAAGATGGATAAATCAGTGGTTGTTCAGGTTGAAAGATTTGTTCAGCATAAAGTTTATAAAAAGTATATCAAACGGTATAAAAAATACCATGCCCA
>PIVS01000446.1 GCA_003353855.1 Desulfobacteraceae bacterium | reverse complement strand
CTTCTGGCTTCCAAGGTGCTGGGCGAAGCTGCCCTGATTTCAGGGGTGCAGGTGCGAATGAGCGAGATCCACGGCATGGCCCAGCGGGGCGGTGTGGTGGAATCTGCCATTGTATTTGGGGATGCCAAAAGCTCTATAATTTCAGACGGGGAGGCAGATATTCTGCTGGGTTTTGAACCGGCTGAAACCCTTCGAGCCATCAACCGGTGCAGCAAAAAAACCATGGTGATCACCAACACCGCAACCCTGCCGCCTTTTACCGTGGGTATCGGCAAAGGGTCATATCCTGAGGTGGAGGAGATCAAGGCCCTGCTTGCGGCAAAAACCGCAGGTTTAGTCTCCCTTGATGCCATGAAACTTGCCAGGGAAGCCGGCAGCCCCATGAGTGTTAATATTGTGCTTTTGGGTGCTCTGATCCAGACCGGCGCCCTGGGGTTCACAAAGGAAAATGTCATTGAGGCCATACGTCGCCGGACCAAACCAGCCTTCCTTGAAAAGAATTTGAAGGCCTTTGAATTGGGGATGGAAGCGGCTAAAACCAGTTAATTGACAATCGTTAATTGACAATCGTTAATTGATAGCCGGCATTTTTTATGGGTAACCGGGTGTTGGGAGGACAAAGATTAGGGTGAATACTGAAAAGAAAAATTTAAGGTCGCGGGTGCATGTGATAAATGGTCCGAATTTGAATATGCTGGGCAAACGGGAGCCCGAAATATATGGATCCCTTGGCCTGGATGAGATCAACCGGGAACTCACCGTTGCGGCAAAGGATTTGGGCCTGGAACTTGCCTTTTTCCAATCCAACCACGAAGGGGTGATTCTTGACCGAATCCATGAAATTTTTGAAGCAAATCCTGTCGGTATTATTATCAATCCCGGTGCCCTGACCCACACCTCTGTTGCCCTTCGGGACGGATTGCTCCTATTGTCCTGTCCCATTGTGGAAGTCCATTTGTCCAATATCCACAAACGCGAATCCTTCCGTCATAAATCCATGCTGGCGGATATTGCCACGGGTCAGTTGACCGGATTCGGTCACTATGGATATCACATGGCTCTCAATGCAATCCACCAATTTCTTCAAACCGTGTGATCCTGTTATGTCCAAGGGGTTAATCCTGTGTGCTACCCAGTTTGAGATGACCAGTTTTTTAGACAGGCAGAAAGAATTGGTAAAAAGGAAAACCCGGTCGGGACTGACCCTGTATTCGGGGAGGCTGAATGATACCCCCTTTGATTGCATGATTGCAGGTCCCGGGGTTTTTAACACTGTTCATGGTCTGACCGTCTATCTGGAACAAACACGTCCAAGGCTTATTCTGAACACGGGAATTGCCGGGGCCTTCGCTTCCTCACGCCTTGGTATCGGTGATATCGGTATTGCCACCCGGGAGCAGTATATCCACACCGGGGTGGGGTGTAATACCCCGGATGAGGCTTGTCTGCCCTTTGACCTCATTGAAAATCAGCCCTTAACCCGCCGGGGAATCTATGCCTTTGACCCTGATCTTTTCGATATCTATTATCAACTTTTTAGCCGGGATTACCCCGCTGTCACTGTTGCCCAGGGTAATTTTATCACGGTATCATCCATTACCTCTTCCCCAGATCATGCAAAAAAAATTCATAAACAATTTCTTCCTGTCATGGAATCCATGGAAGGAGCGGCAGCCCTCCATGTTGCGGCTTTGTACGATGTGCCCATTATTGAAATTCGGGCAACCTCCAATTTTGTTGGAGAGCGGGATAAGGCTAAATGGGATTTTCCCCTGGCCTGTGAGCGGGTCAGCCGGATCTGCGAGACTGTCATTAAGAATGGATTTAAGACAAAATTAGATTTATAACTTTATAACAAAGAGGACTTCTTTGTTATTCGATATTTGATCTGGATGGGACCTTTGGTTTCCAGGTGAAGCGAAGGAGAATTCATAATCAGGGAAACCGTGGTCGTTCCTGATACACTGAGTTTGTCCAAAGATATCTGTTGGGTAAAAATGGTGGAAATATCCCTTAGTGCCAGCCCGCCTCCGGTGATTTGAACGTTCGCGGGAATTGCTGTGGCTTCAGTCATGACCAGGCCCTTGGGCAGCGTCCCTATCCAATTGGGCTGGATGGGGACTTCCTTTTCAATGAGGGTGTCCAGGGTGATATTCAGTTCCGAAGGTTCTACTTTCTTGAGGCTGATTCCCGGGGGAAGCGTGATATTTTCCCTGGTGACAGACAACTTGTTGATGCCGACCACAGATTGTGACAGGTTTAGTTTGACATTGATCTGTTCAGGCTTGATGGCCTTAATTAGTGGTCTTGCCCCGCTGATCAGCAGCTTTACATCGGAAGCGGAAGAGGAGATGATTTCCATTTTTTTATCCGGGTTTATGAACTCCACGGGAACCTCTTGTGTTGCCAGGGTTTCCATTCCCTTTGAAAAACTAAGCCATATCCCTGTGAAGCACAGGAGGCTGATCAATCCTGCTGCAAAAAGTTCCATTGTCTGGCGCCGGCTTGGTTTTGAGGCTGAATCATCTCCTGCATGTTCCTGGAGTAATTTTCCAAGGGCCAGTCGATTATGGATGGTGTGGGCTTGATTGTCTTTAAACAGTGTAATTTCGCCCCGTTCTTCTGAAACAACAATCACCAGGGCATCGGTGAGCTCTGTTAAACCGGATGCTGCCCTGTGACGGGTCCCGTAAAAAGAGGGCAGATCCCTGCTTTTTGACAAGGGGAGAATCGCGGCTGCGCTGGTGATCCGTTTTCCCTGTATGATTGCAGCGCCATCGTGTAAAGGATTGTCTGGCCAGAAAATACTTACCAGCATTTCTTGTGATAAGCTGCCCCTGATGGGTATTTCTCCTTGAACCACGCTGTCCAGTCCCTGCTTTAAGGGCAGCACGATCAGGGCACCAATCTTTTTTCTGGCCAGCTCAAAAACACTTTCAACAATAACATTCAAGGGGGTGTTAAATTGATGCCGGGGGATTCCCCAAAAAAATGATTTCAGACTCTTGGTCTGGAGAACGCTGGAGATTTCATTTCGGAAAACAATGATGACAATTAAAGCTGCCACCGTAATAACGCCCTGCATTGCCCAGTTTGTTATGATCAGGCCCAGGGAGATCGCAACCTTGCTGACCACCCAGAGGACGCAAATGGCCAGGAGTGACCGGATAACATTGGTGCCCCTGAAAAGCACATAAAGCCGAAATAAAATATAGGCGTTTAACAGGATATCCAATGCATCCTGCCAGCGAACTCCGGAAAATAAATAAAAAAGAGCTTCCATTGTCAATTAGTCGACCATGCTGAATCGTAGGGTTTGTAACAGGGTATTGCGGGCATCCCGTATCTCAACCCGCCAGGGCCCCTTATCCGCATCCCGGAGCTGTACCCTGCTGAAGGAGGACCACTTGGGAGGAGACAGGGTGAGCCGCATGGTGAAAATCAATTTGTCTTTTTTATACCACTTATGGAAAATTACGGTTTTTTTAATCACCGGATCAAAATTTGAAAAACAAAAAACCTCCTCCTGGGAGATAGAAAAAACCACTGCCGGGTGAATGGGTTGAAAATTTTCAATGGATTCGCACATGACCGCCTGGGTCATGGTTGTTTTTGATGGTTCCGACCAGAGGTTTGTTGTAAAAAACAACCAGAAGGCAATAAAAATCATCAGGCCTGTTACCAGAGAATTTCCTAAGTTTTCAGGAAAGCTTATTTTCATGACCATAATTTTCATGTTAGTGTTATAGCACAATTAGTATTGTGAATTCTCTATTTTTTTAAAGACAAAAATCAATATCTTTATTCCCTCCAGCAGGGTGCCGCTGTGTTTAATCGAGGCATGCCCATGGAAAGGGTTCCGTCCAGGTGAAGGTGGTTGTTGATGAAAGGTGGGGTTACAAAATATCCGCCTGAATTAATAATTTCTTGTGCCTCTGATTCAATTTTTGGGGCAACCTCAAGGGTTTTTCCGCTTTTGCAGCCAATTTGCATCAATTGCTTTTTGATAGTTTCTCGCTTTAGCTAGTGTTTTAGCAAGCTCTCTTTTATAGAAGAAATTAACATCTTTGAGATTCTTCTGAAAAAAGTTAAATAAGTGTTTCAAAACCGAGCTGTGTGATCATCTCCAGGTCATTATCAAGATTTGCCCCTTGGGTTGTCAGATAATTTCCGGTCATTATG
>PIVS01000445.1 GCA_003353855.1 Desulfobacteraceae bacterium | reverse complement strand
GCGGACCCAGCTCACCTTTGACCAGATCCAAAAGGAGGCCGAGGCCATTTCCGGCATGGGCATCCGCCACATCCTGGTCCTCACAGGAGAGGCACCTGCTAAAACTCCCTTGTCGTATCTTACGGCGACAATGGAAATTTTGAAAACCTATTTTTCCTCCATTGCCCTGGAAATGTTTCCCATGGATGAGGATGCCTATGGTGCCATGACAGCTGCCGGGGCGGATTCCCTGACCGTCTACCAGGAAGTTTATGACCAAAAAATCTATAAAGAGGTCCACCCAAAGGGAAGAAAAGCAGATTATGAATACCGGCTTTTAACCCCGGAACGGGGGGCAAGGGCCGGGTTCCGGGCAATGAACATCGGCACCCTGTTCGGCCTGGGAGACCCCAGGACAGAAGCCTTTATGGCCGGTGCCCATGCCAAATATCTGGAACAGAAATTTCCCCATGTGGAGGTTTCCCTGTCCCTGCCCCGGATGACAAAGGCGGAGGGCGGTATCGCCCCGAAAAACCTCTTGTCGGACAAAAATTTTGTCCAGTGCATGCTGGCCTGGCGTCTGTTCATGCCAAGACTTGGTATTAATATTTCCACCCGGGAATCAGCCGCCTTCAGGGATCGGCTTATCCATTTGGGGGCCACCCGGTATTCTGCCGGATCCAGGACCGATGTGGGGGGGTATGCAGTTCACACAAAGGATACCACGGTACAGTTTGAGATCACCGACACCCGCAGCGTGGCAGAGGTAACCCGGATGATTCAAAACAACGGGTACCAGCCCGTTTTTAAAGATTGGGAGATATTTTGATATGAAAGTCGGTATTGCAGGCATCGGTGGTATCGGGTCCAATGTGGCCCGGCACCTGGCCCAGGCCGGGCTGCCCCATCTTACTATGGTGGATTTTGACCGGGTGGAGGTTTCCAACCTGAACCGCCAGTTTTATTCAATTGACCAGGCGGGTCAGCTTAAGACCATCAGCCTGAAAAAAAATCTTCTCTCTATTTTTCCTGATATGGTTGTAGAGATCATTGATTGCCGCATCAAATCCGGGGATGCAGCCCGATTGTTTTCCCATTGCGATATTGTTGTGGAAGGGTTGGATGACAGGGCAGCAAAAAAAATGCTCATTGAAGAACTGGCGGATTCCGGCAAGCAGGTGGTTGCAGCTTCCGGCATTGCAGGAGAGGATATGGAAGGGGTGGGAGTGAGATCCTTGGGCAATTGCCATATTGTGGGAGATTTTGTTTCCGACATGGATGATATGCCCTTGTTCCCGCCGAAAATCGGGCTGGTGGCAGCGCGTCTGGCCGGTATTGTATTGAAATTACTTGGGGAGAAAACCCCTGTGGAGGCAAAAAATGAATAATTGTATGCAAGTATCCGGAAAAGAGACCAAACCCAGTTTCCCCCAAGGGGTTTACGGGATTTTGGGAGAAAAATTTTCCCGGGGACGTTCCAATGTGGAAACTGCGCGGCTTTTGGTGGATGGGGGAATAGACCTCCTTCAATACCGGGAAAAAACAGATCAGAAGAGCCGGAAAGCAATGTTGGAAGAGTGCCTGGAAATACGGAAGATCACAGCAGATGCCAAGGTGCCCTTTATCATCAATGATTTTTTGGACATTGCCTTGATGGTGGGGGCTGACGGCATCCACCAGGGCCAGGATGATCTGCCCGTCCAGGCAGTGAAAAAACTGGCGGGTAACATGCTGGTGGGGTGCTCCACCCATACCCCTGCACAGGCGCAAAAAGCCATTGAGGACGGGGTTGATTATATCGGGGTGGGTCCCATATTTGCCACCCAGACCAAGGAGGACGTTTGTGACCCAGTGGGATTTGACTACCTTGAACATGTTGTAAAGACAGTAAATATTCCCTTTGTGGCCATTGGCGGGATTAAACGTCATAACTTAAGGGAGGTGGTATCAAGGGGGGCTAAAACCATCTGTCTTGTAACTGAAATCATTGGTGCAGATGATATTAAAAAAATAATTGATGAGATTAAAGAAATTTTAGGAGAAAACAGATGAGTGAAGCCTATACCACCCAGATGGATGCAGCCAGAAAGGGCATTTTTACTTCCCAGATGGAACAGGTGCTTGAAAATGAATCCATATCTCGGCAAAACCTTCTGGAGGGGGTTGCCAGGGGTGTGATTGCCATCCCGGCCAATAAAAATCATTTTGGCCTTAAAGCCTCTGGTGTGGGAGCCGGTCTTAAAACCAAGATCAATGTGAACCTGGGGGTGTCAAAGGATGTCTGTTCCTTTGACGGTGAGATGAACAAGGCAATGCTGGCCCTGGAATACAGGGCCGATGCCATCATGGATCTGAGTGTGTCCGGGGATACCGAAGGATTCAGGAAACGGCTGGTCAGGGAAGTACCGGTGATGATCGGCAGTGTACCCATCTACGACACCCTGACCCGGACGGGAAAACCCACGGAAGAGATCACCCTGGATGACTGGTTTAAAACCGCTGAAATCCATGCGGAAAACGGGATTGATTTTCTTACCATCCATGCCGGTCTGACCCGGAAATGTGTGGAGAGCATAAGGGCCAACCCCCGGGTCTGCGGTGTTGTCAGCCGCGGTGGTGCCATTCTCTTTGAATGGATGGAAAAAACCGGGAATGAAAATCCCTTTTACGAGCATTTTGACCGGCTCCTGGCCATCTGTGAGCAGCATGATGTCTGTATCAGCCTTGGAGACGGCCTGAGGCCGGGTTCCATCAAGGATTCAACCGATGCCCCCCAGATCCAGGAATTGATCACCCTGGGGGAGCTGACAAAACGCGCCTGGGAAAAGAATGTCCAGGTCATCATCGAAGGGCCGGGCCATGTCCCCCTCCACGAGGTGGAGATGAACGTGAAACTCCAGAAAAAACTCTGTCACAATGCGCCTTTTTATGTGCTGGGCCCTTTGGTCACCGATATTGCACCGGGATACGATCATATTACCTCTGCCATTGGCGGGGCTCTGGCAGCCATGCACGGGGCGGATTTTCTCTGCTATGTCACACCGGCTGAACATTTGCGGCTTCCCAGCATCGACGATGTCAAGGAGGGGATAATGGCCTCAAAGATAGCAGCCCATGCCGGTGATCTTGCCAAGGGCATACCGGGTGCGGAAAAGCAGGATCTGACCATGAGCCGGGCAAGGGTCTCTTTGGATTGGGAAGGCCAGTTTGCCGCTGCCATTGATCCGGGCAAAGCCCGTACCTATAAAGAATCCTCCCAGCCCTTGGAAAAAGGGGTCTGCACCATGTGCGGTGATTTTTGTGCCATGAAACGGGTGAGCGACCTTTTGTAGGGATTTCTCCCAAACAAAAAACAGGTCAGACAAAAACCAGGTCAGACAGAGAATGGGTGCGGATTTAGCCTGCCTATTCTCTGTCTGCCATGGCGGTGTTTACCAGTTTTTTGGTTCCCTTAAACACATAGTCGGCCGCATAATCGTCAAACCCATCTCCCAGGGAGGGAATGCTGGTGATAAATCGGCTGGAAATGACAGCGCGGGTGCTGTCCTTATCTTTGTTAAACTCAACCATCCGGTAGGGACAGGGGGCAGTGACCATTGAACCGGTTTCAATGTCAAAAATGAACTGGCCCGTTTCAGCAATCTTTTTTTTGGGCTGTTATGAGCTGGGTTTGGATCCATGCCAGGGTCTGTTCTGAAAAGGCCCCGCCGGCAATGGGATGGTGGCCGGGCGGGTTTTCTTTATACCGGTTGGAGTCAAGGGCCAGTATCCTGAGCCCCTGTACAGGTTCCGCCACATAGCTTAAAGAATCAGGGTCCTGGGCTATAGCTGCCCCATACCCCAATTCCCTGGTGGCAGATTCTTTCTCCATCCTTGGTCAGGTCTCCGGCCACAAGAACAAAATCAGCCTCTTCCTTGGCAATTTTTTCCATGGCCGTTCCAATGATCTCGTCACTTAAGACCAGCAGCTTCCGGTCAGCATCCAAATAATCCTGGAAGGCCTTTCCCTCGGTTCCCAGGCTTGTATCATAGAAATGAAGATCCGATATCACGATGAACCGTGTATGGGGATAGGCAGGAGGTGTAGCAACCGTGGACGGGGCAACCGGTTTTGTACTGCTGCATGCCGTCATGAAAAGGATGGTGAGAAAGAGTATTGTCCATGTGATCCGCTGTTTCATCTGATTCCTCCCTGTGAACCTGGTTTAG
>PIVS01000444.1 GCA_003353855.1 Desulfobacteraceae bacterium | reverse complement strand
TTCATCCTGTCAACGGTGATGACCGAATCTGAAATTGACGGGTTGGTGGATAAAATAGATGACACCTTAAAAGAATTGTTGCCATTGATTGAAGAAAAATATAACCATTTACTCCTATAGCGTTAGGTATCATTTAATTTAATATACGAAAGAGGGATAAATGGTTCTGGATAGAATCGATAAAAAAATTTTAAACACCTTACAGGAAAATGGGAAAACAACTAATTCCAAGTTATCTAAAATAGTCGGGATATCTGCCCCTGCCACACTGGAACGGGTGAAACGGCTGGAGCTTGCAGGGGTTATTTCCCATTTTACGGCGGTGGTGGACCCGGAAAAAATTGGGTTTTCCATCATGGCCATTGTCAGTATTTCCTTAAGTTTGAGCAGTCTGTCCTCGGTTGCCTGCATCAAAGAACGGTTTCTTGAGATTGATGAAGTGGTTGAATGTTATCAGATTGCCGGTGCCAATGATTTTGTACTTAAGGTTATTGCAAAGGATATCAAAACCTATGGTGGGTTTATGAACGAAAAACTTACACAGATAGAGGGGATTCAGATTATTAAATCTTCTTTTGTCATTGATAATGTCAAGGAAAAGAAGATGTTCGTGCTGGATCTGGACGAAGAGTACAGGGTATAAAAACTCTTTGGTACTGTCCCAAGGTTTTTTTCGATAAATGAATTTTTTTTAACAGGAGAATATCAACATGGATGATAAGATCATTATAACAGCAGCGATTACCGGCTCAGTCCATATCCCGACCATGAGTGATTATCTTCCCATAACCCCGGATGAAATAGTAGAGGATGCGGTGGGTGCCTGGGAAGCCGGAGCCGCCATCGCCCATATCCACGTGCGCAACCCTGAAACAGGCATGCCCGTGTCTGATCCTGACCTGTTCATGGAAGTCCATACCAAAATCAAGGAACGCTGCAACTTGGTTCTTCTGCCCACCACGGGCGGGGGCATGAACCAGACCACAGAGGAAAAACTCATCCCCATTAAAAAATTGGAACCGGAAATGTGTTCCTTTGATCCGGCGCCCTTTAATTTTGGTATTTTTCAGATTGCCGGCCGGTTTAAAGAGTACAAGCATGACTGGGAAAAAGAGTATCTGGAGCTGTGTAAAAACGTGACATTTCGGCCCACATTTAACGATGACATCATCTATGCCAAAACATTTCTTGAGATTGACACCAAACCGGAATTTGAAATATATGAGCTGGGCCATGTTTCCTATGTGAAATGGCTCATGGAGGAGGATCTGGTAAAATTGCCGGTTCATCTCCAATTTGTTTTCGGTCCCATGGTGGGCTGGATGAAACCCTCTGTCAAGCATCTGGTGCTCATCCACGATGAAGCCAAGGAAGTTATAGGAGAAGAAAATTTTACCTGGTCTGTGGCTGCCGGCGGGCGGTATCAGATCCCCATCACCACCACCGCCATTGCCATGGGGGCACAAAATGTCCGGGTGGGGCTCGAAGACTCAATTTATGCCGGTAAGGGGGTCATGGCAAAGACCAGTGCCGATCAGGTAAGGATGATAAAAAATGTGGCAAAGGAAATGAGTCTTGTGCCTGCCACCTCCGATGAAGCCAGGGAAATCCTTGGGCTCAAGGGGCTTGATAGGGTTAATTTCTGATGGAAAGTGTGAAAATAAAGAGTGCAAAAAAGTCAATAAGGAGAAAGGTTTTATAGGACAGGAATAAAAAAAAATTAAATAAGGAGAAAATCGTTGAACTATTCTGGTTATGCTTCAATCCACGCAAGACATATTCCTGAAAAGGTTTGCCTGATTGAAAGGACTCCGGCCGCAGGGTCCAGGCGTTCTTTTACCTGGCAGGAATTTAATGACGAGATCAATCGAACTGCCAATTATCTGGCAAAGGAACTGGGGGTTAAACACGGGGATTTTGTCATGCACCTTCAGAACAATTGCCTTGAATGGATGGTCACCTATTATGCCATCATTCGTTTGGGGGCTGTGGTTGTGCCCTTGAATTTCAGGTTTGAGAGTTCGGATATCCTTTATGCGGCCGGGGTTTGCAACCCGGATGTGTTTATTTTCGGCTCAGAATTTCTCGGTGTGGTTCAACCCATCCAAAAAAAGCTTGCAACGATAAAACACTATGTCTGCATTGGGGAAGATGTCCCCGACGATTATATTGATTTTTCAACAATTTGCGATTATAGCGATTCCTCTGATGCCCTGGTGAAGGTGGACAGAGACCACTCCCTTGCCATGATGTTCACCTCCGGTACCACGGGAAAACCCAAGCCTGTTCTTCACACCCATTTTTCTCTGAACAATACGGCCATTGGCAACGGCATGACCTATTTTGTTCAAAAGGAGGACAATTACCTTATTTTTCTTCCCCTCTATCATTCGGGCACCATGTTTTTATGGGCACCCTTTTATGCCACCGGAGCTTGCGGTACCATTATCAGGGATTTCAAGGATCCTAAATGGATCATTGAGGCCATTGCCGCAGAAGGCGTAACCGATACCCTCTTTGTGGTTCCCATTGGGATTGCCATTTTAAATGCCATTGAAAAGGGGGAGCTTGATCTTGACTCCTTTGATCTGTCTTCCTGGAAATTTATGGAAATCGGTGCCCAGCCAGTTCCCTTTGATATCATGAAACTTCTGGTTGAAAAACTGCCCTGTGCCGTATCCAACATCTACGGTATCACCGAGGGCGGCGGCGGTGGTCTTTTTAATCTATATCCGGAAGATGTCCTTGCCAAACCAGGTTCCATAGGTAAGCCCACATTCGGTGTTGAGGCAAAGATTGTTGACCCCATGGGAAATGAACTGCCAGATGAACAGGTGGGTGAATTGATATTCAGGACCCCGCGTATGATGAGGGAATATTATTCGAATCCTGAAAAAACAAAGGAAAGTTTAAAAAATGATTGGCTTTATACCGGAGATTTACTAAAGAAAGATAAAGACGGGTATTTTTATATTGTGGACCGCATGAAGGATATGGTCACCAGCGGCGGTGAAAATATCTTTCCTGTGGAAATTGAAGATGCTCTCATGGATCATTCTGATATTGATGATGTCGCCTGTATAGGATATCCGGATGACCGGCTGGTGGAAATTGTTCTGGCAGTTGTTCAGGTAAAAGAGGGCAGACAATTGAGTGAAAAGCAAGTAATTGAATTTGCCAAGTCAAAGCTTTCTTTGTACAAGGTGCCCCGGAAAATTATTTTTGACCAGGTACCGCGTAACCCCACGGGGAAATTAATGAAACCCCAGTTGCGGAAGAAGTTTACCGGCCGGAAAGAGGCATTTAAACAACTGGTTTAAGATGTAATACCCAGACCCCGTTCCCAATTGATCTTGAATTGAGCTGAGAGAACCTGTTGACCTGATCTATAATTGCTGATACTTCAATATGCTTTAGGTTTGCTGAGATTCCGAAAGTTGAAACCAGTGCCGGAGCATTTAAGCTTAGGTGCTGAAAATAATAAAAACTTTTTAAAGGAAAGGAACTTAAGTATGAAACTTCGGACATTTTTACTGTTACTTCTCGTGTTAATGGTAGGATCTTTTATGTTCGCTTCTCCTGTTCTGGCAAAGAAAAAACCCTCCCTTGACAAATGGAAACCTGATTTTGATCCAAAGGGTGCCAAGTACAAATGTATTGTTTCCAATGTATCCACTCCTGGCCTCAAGGGAACCCTTGCAGGTTTTGAAATCCGTGATGAGGTCTGGAAAAGAACAAATGGGAAAATTTATGTGGATTTTAAACCATACTCCATTTTGGGCGGTGAGGTGGAAGTTCTCAATATGGTTCAGATGGGAGCGGTTCAGGGAATGGGGGTTTCCTCGGTTGCATCGACAAACCTGGGACCAAGATTTGGTCTTGTGAACCTTCCCTTCCTTGTAAATTCCTTTGATAAATTGGAAAAATTTATCAACAATAAAGAAGTCTTTAATCATTTTCTCATGGCAATGGATCACCAGGGGATCACAGGCTTGGATATTACCGGTTACGGCAACTATGGCTGGGCCACAACCGTGCCGGTGAGAAATATTGCCGATGCCAAAAAGGTTAAATTCAGAATTGCAGAAGCGGCAGTAAATCAGCTTAGCTACAGAAACTGGGGATTCAATCCTGTTTCCATGCCATGGCCGGATGTGCCTGTTGCGTTGAAACAAGGGGTTATTACGGGTCTTGA
>PIVS01000443.1 GCA_003353855.1 Desulfobacteraceae bacterium | reverse complement strand
TACATCCTTGAGGCCCAGAATGCCGAAAAATGGGCTGCTGACGATAAAAAAGTCGACAAAAAATTGGCTGATTTCAAAAAGAAGAACGGCAACAAACCGCCAAATATCCTCTATATCCTGATAGACGATATTGGTTTTGGTGACCTGGGAATCCCGGAACTTAATTCGGTTCGCGGGTATAAAACCCCAAGCATTAATAAGATTGCCGACGAAGGTATGCGGTTTACCCGGATGTACACCGAGCCCTCATGTACGCCGACACGCGTCGCATTCATGACCGGCCGCCAGCCCTACCGCTATGGTATGGGAAACACTGCAGTGGATATTTCAGGCTTCGGTCTTCCGGGCAAAGAGGTGACCATTGCCGAAATCCTTTCAGAGTCGGGCTACAATACGGTACACATTGGGAAATGGCATATGGGTGACATCATGGAGGCCTGGCCCACCCACCAGGGGTTTGACTTTGCGGCCTTTCCCATTCATCAGCAGGGCCAGCTGACCATTTATAACGATGATGCCGCCGACGAAGAAGTTTCCGTCGGCATGGGTAAAAACAATTATGATGACAAGTTCACTCTGGACAATTTTCACCGTCCCGATCCGGCCGCCATGGTAACCGGGGTTGAAGGCAAGCGCGGGGAAAAAGTCCGTGAAGTGCATATGAAAGCCGGTGAACGGTGGACCGAGGCCAAGTATCACGAGATGAACGTGCGCTACCAGGAACAGACCCTGGAACATTTGCGCAAGCTTGCAGTCCAGGACAAACCCTTCTTTTTGCAGTACTGGCCTCTCTACCCGCTGACAGGACCAAGGACGACAACGGAACAATATACCACCCCCAACGGCGGTAACTATGTCGAGAAAATGAAACTGGTGGATGAGTGGATCGGGGACATCATGGCCGAAATGGAAAAACTCGGTGTTGCCGACAACACGGTGGTCATCGTGATGGGCGACAACGGCCATTTTACCAAATATTCACCCCAAAGCGGATTTTCGGCCATGGTTTACCGCGGCGGCAAAGGGGATACCACCGAGGGCGGCGTTCGTGTAGACGCTTATGTTCGCTGGCCCGGCATGATTGAGGCGGATTCAATTGTCGGTGACATGATTCACGTAACCGATTTGTTTTACACCCTTGCACGTTTTGCCGGAGCAGAGGATAAAATTCCCACCGATCGTTTGATTGACGGCATAGACCAGTCTACTTTAATGCTGGAGGGCGAAACAAACGGTCGTCGTGACTATGTGTTTCTCTATTCCATCAACACCCTGGAGGCTGTTGTAAAAGAGCGTTTTAAGATAATAGCTCCAAAGCCCGGCGAAAATCCAATTGGCGCAAAATTTTATGACCTCTACAGAGATACCCGGGAAGAATTGCCGGTGTCCACGGAAGTTGGCGCCTGGGGCGGCCAGGAATTTGTGCGTATTATTCAGCGTCACATGATGAGGAAACAAAAATATCCAGATGAAGGACCAGCTCTGGGAATGCCCTACGATGGCATAGAGAATTTGCGTCCTGAATCCAAAGCTGCTGTGGATGCGTTCCTTCTTAAGCAGGGCGCTCCGATGAAATAAGGATATAACCCATGATAAAGGTATTCAACTATGCGTTCTAAACTAAGACGAATCATCTGTGGGGTATTTGTTCTTCTGCTGTCGACCAGCGTCACGGTCACGGCTGGCGGGCTATATCTTCAGGAATTTGCAACCCCCAGCACAGGGACCGCCTCTGCAGGAGCCCAGGCCTGGGCCCATGATGCCTCAACCGCATTTCACAATCCTGCCGGCATGACGCGAATCGAGGGCAACCAGGTCATGGTCGGGGCCGGGGCTTTAATAACAACCCATGAGTTTGAAACCTCATCTAGTACGCCCTATGGCGGGGGGAATGGCGGGGATGCCGGCGGTACTACGCCATTTGGCTCTGCACACATGGTTTACGGCCTCTCCGACGACCTTAAGCTCGGTGTGAGCCTTACGGCTCAGTCAGGTGCGTCCATGGATTACAATGACACATGGTCAGGGCGATATCAGTGCCAAAGCGTGGATATCATTGCCATGGCTCTCAACTCATCACTGGGGTATAAGGTAAACGACTGGCTCTCTGTTGCAGGCGGTATCTCAATGATCTATGCAGACCTGGAACTTGAGGTGGCAGGGAACCGTCCAGGGAACTTGAGTGACGGAAAGGCAACAATCGACGGGGATGATACCCAGGGCACCTTTAATCTGGGTGCAATGATTGAGCTCAGCAGCGACACGCGACTTGGTTTTACATATTGGTATGAAACCGAGCTGGATTTTTCCGGAGATATTTCACTTAGTCCCAGCGGGCTGACAACGGCAAGCGACACCAGCCTTGTTCTTCCCCAATGGGCCCGGGCAAGCATCTACCACGCATTGAATAAAAAAGTGGCACTGCTTGGATCCATTGGCTGGGAGGACTGGAGCAGTCTTGACAATATAACTTTATCAGCCAACGGCGGAACACAGCCCTTGCAGAGAAACTGGGATGATACCTGGCATTTTTCAGCCGGTATTCACTACCGGATTTCAGATCCCTGGCTGCTTCAATGCGGCATCGCCTATGACACTTCTCCTGTGGATGCCGAAGACCGAACCGCAGATATGCCCGTTGACCGCCAGATAAGATATGCAATGGGTGCCCTTTATTCCTGGAGCGAATCCCTTACCATCGGCGGTGCTCTGGAATACGTAGACCTTGGAGACGCTGAAATTTCCGGCAACAGCCTTGTTGGAAAGTACGATGAAAATAATATGATTGTGGCTTCCGTCAGTTTCAACTGGCAGTGGTAAACAAAAAATGAGTGGTTTACTATAACTTTAGGTAGTGTCAAAAGTTTTATGAAAAAAATGATAAAGAGATTGATTCAAGTTGTAATCCTATTTTGTATCTGTCTGTTTATTGGCAGTGCCGGTATGGCAGCAGATGAGGCAGGAGGGGAAAACGCCAGTAATCCCCTGGCCAAGGTCAAGAATACCGACCTGCGGTGGCAGTATCTGGATGTGGATACCGGCCATGTGAATGATTTCTTCATTGACGGTGCCTTCATGGCCAATGACAAGTTAAAGTTAAAGTATGAACTCCATTATTGGGAGACCGACATTACCGGAAGCAGTGAGCATGATCTGGAATCAGTTACCTTAAAAGCAATTTATTTTGCGAAGGATGGTATTCGCGAGGATTTCAAATATCGTTTGGCCCTTGGTCTGGATTGGATTGTGGATTTGGGTGATTCGGTAAAAGGCATCGGGTCGGGGTCTGACCAACTGGCACCCTTTGGAGGCCTTGCTCTGGGCTTGCCGGGAGGTGTTGCGCTGATCCCATTGGTGCAGCAGTTTTTGAGTTATTCCGGCAAGGACGTTAACACAACCGCTTTTCGTCTCATTGCCATGAAACCGCTGCCAAAACAGATGTGGATCAAACTGGATGCAAAGGCCCCCATTGATTGGGAAAATGATAAAGCAGTTCCAGCCACAGCAGAATTACAGCTGGGCAAAAATATCAATAAAAATATTGGGCTGTATGTGGACGGTCTAATTGGACTGGGATCCGACAAACCCTATGACTGGGGGCTTGGCACAGGACTGCGGTTTAAGTATTGATGTAATTTAAAAATAAATACAAGGAAAATAAAAAATGAAAAATTATTTTATCAAATTATTCGCATTGAGTATTCTATTGTCTGTATTTGGATTTGCTTCAAATGTCTGGGCCTTTGAAATCATCACAAAAGATGATATCAAACAGGGAGTTATTGTTAACATCGATCTTATGAAAACCGCTGACAATGCCATTATTCTTTTTGATTCGTCCAGTACAATGAATAAACCGTTTAAAGAGACGGGCATGTCAAGATATGATGTTGCCAAAAAGACGTTAATGGAAAGAAATGAGTACTTCCCCGATCTGGGTTATAATTTTGGACTTTATCTGTATACGCCCTGGAAAGAGGTGTATCCTGTGCAAAAATATGACAGGGACAAATTTGCCCAGGCCCTGACATCTCTTCCCCAAAAAGCAACCAGTGCAAATTTTCTGAATGAAGGGCTTAAAAAACTTGATTCCATTCTAAAAAACCTTGAGGGCAAAACCTCTGTTTTTCTTTTTACCGACGGCAGCTATACCAATAGAGGGGGCGGTATGAAAAAGCCCTCGGCCATTGCAGAAGAACT
>PIVS01000442.1 GCA_003353855.1 Desulfobacteraceae bacterium | reverse complement strand
TGACCATGCGTAAAAAACTGGATCTGACATCCGAGGAGTTTCTGGCGGTTTTTACCCAGCCCCAGATCCTTGAAAAAGCAGATATGCCCGTGGTGACCTTAAAGCTTCTGGATGATGAACGAAAATCTTGTCCCTTTGTTGAGGCGGAAGGGTGTGTCATTTATGAAGATCGCCCCACCACCTGCCGCTATTACCCCTTGGGCGTCGGATCTTTGAGTCATTCAGGAAAGCAGGGCAAAAAAGATGAGTTCTTTTTTACGGTCAAGGAAGCCCATTGCCTCGGGTTTGAAGAAGACCAGGAGTGGAGTGTGGCAGAATGGCGGGAAGACCAGGGCGTTAATATCCGGGATGAGATCAATGACGGATGGATGGACCTGATGGTCAAAAAAAAATCACTCCCCGCCAACATGAAGCTTTCCGAGGAGAGCAAAAAAATATTTTTCATGGTCTGTTATAATATTGATAAGTTTAAAGACTTTATTTTTAAAAGTACATTCCTTACACGGTACGATATTCCTGCCCAGAGAATTGAAGAAATCAAGACAGATGATGTCAAGCTGCTCCAGTTTGGATTTGAGTGGCTCAACTCAACATTTTTTACTGCCGGCAAAGAAGGGTTTCAGATTAAAAAATAGGGTTTCTTCGGAGATCCACCGTTTCGGCTTTTGATAAATAATAAATCTGATAAATAATAAATCTGATAAATAATAAATCTGATAAATAATAAATCTGATAAATAATAAATCTGATAAATAATAAATCTGATAGATAATAAAAAGGGTCATGCAAAAATTTGCATGACCCTTTTTTTTAGTTCAGCTTTCGGCTCAAGGCCATCCTGTTAATAATTATACCAGAGCGTTTTCTGGTATTCACTATTGTTAAGCCTTTCGTCAATGTTGACACCAAAAAAGTCGGCAACGGGATTAAATATTTCAGGATTATTTGCCTGGACCTGCTTCATTGTTTCCAGTACAATAATAAATCCCTTTTTTGTCATTCTTCCCAATGGCTTTCTACAGGGTCCTGAGGGCATGCCCAGGAGCTGCATCATGGTTTTAAGGGGCAGGGGGTTCCTTGCCCGGCAGCTGACAGGGCCGAATTTTGTTTCTTCCTCAGTGGTCACCACCACAAGGTCCAGCAGGGGTTTCAAGGCAGTCTGGATTTTTAAGGCTTCATCCTTTTTTCCCTGGTTGAGCAGGGTGACCATCCGGGTCATGAATTTGGGGGCAATATTGGCCATCACTGAAAAGGAACCGCAGGCCTGAATATCCGGGTTAATCATCATATCATAGACGAGTGCATCATCCCCGGACAGGATATTAAAGGTATCTTTGCAGTATTTGCGGGTGAGCTTCATATTGTCAAGATTGCCTGTGGCTTCTTTCACCGAGGTGATGTTGGCACAGTTTTCCGACAGGATGGCCAGATCCTGGGGCAGCATCTGGGCACCGGTTCTGCCCGGGATAATATAGGGAATGATGTCGATATCAGGGTATTCTTTTGCCACAACCTCGTAATATTCTTTTCTTATTTCAAGGGAACTGGGGCCGTTATAATAGGGGTCCACCATGAGGATGGCATCCACCCCTTCCTGGGCGGCATGGCCTGCTCCCACAATGGCTTCCTGGGTATTGTTGCTTCCGGTTCCGGCAATACACAGGCATCTGCCCTTTGTCTGTTTGGCCGTAAGGGCAATGACATGGTCATGCTCTTTCCATTTGAATGTCGGGCTCTCTCCTGTGGTACCGGTTGCCAATATACCGGTGATGCCATTTTGAATTTGAAAATCAATTAGTTGCCCAAAACCTTTTTTGTCCAGTTCTCCGGCCTTGTTAAACGGGGTGATTAATGCGGTATAGCATCCTTGTTCCATAACGACTTACTCCTGCAGTGTAAAAAATAAATGATACCCATTTGGGTATTTTAAAAATCAGGTGCTATCACAAGTGAGGTATGGGTTCAAGGTTTATTATTCCAATCAAAGACCTTGACACCTGTATTGAGGATACTATTATATAGGCTTTCAACCAGAAAACAACACAAAAATAGATTTAATATAAGGAGTTATATATGTCAGACGATCAACAGGGAACCTACCTGCCAAACAACGTGGATGAGAAGATTTCAAGCCTAAGGCATCAATTGTCCAGAAATGACGAATGCGGTACTACCCATTACAACCTGGCCGTGGCGCTCATGGGTAAACAGGAATATGTTGATGCGGAAAAAGAGCTTCTGGAAGCCATTGACTGTAGTCCCAGTCTTGCCGAGGCATATGTGCTTCTGGGCGGCATCTGTCTCCAGAGAAATGATCTGGAAGGCTGCTACCGGTTTAACCAGCGGGCCACAAAGGCCCGGGCCGGATTTGCCGAAGGGTTTGGCAACATGGCCTTTGTGCTGCTTCAGCTGGTGGATGGCAAGGATGCCAAGGAAGATGAGGAAAAAGTTGACAAGGCCATCAAGCATTTAAGAAAGGCCATTGTCCATAATCAAAAATTTATCCAGGCCTATACCACCCTGGGAACTGCCTATTTCATGAAGGGGCTTGTTCCCGAAGGCATTAAAGCCAATCTTGAAGCCCTTTCCGTGGAGCCTAAATTTCCCATTGCCCACAACAACCTGGCCGTGGCCTACCTTGAAAATGAAGAATACGATAAGGCAATTGTCCATTGTGATGAAGCGGTTAGCCTCGGATTTGAAGTGGCCCAGGCCCTTCTGGATGAACTGGCACCCCATAGAAAGGCATGAATTCCGGTGGCCTCTCTTTTTTGTTTTTTATCCCGGGGGAGGATGGCAGGATAACCCCTGGAAGCTCCTTGTGGGATTTGCCCCTGGCAGGAAATTCATCGGGTTTTTCAAAAAATGTTCAGGTTTTGGATGCTGCCCAAGGGTCAGATCTGACCATTGGGGATTATTTTACAGCTGCCAGAGCTTTTCTGGAAAATGACCATCTACTTGCCTCCTCCTTTTTTGCCACGGCAGAAAAGGGTGGGGGGGATGACGCCATCCAGGCGGTGGAATTATTTCTTGAAAAACATGGTGCTTTTTACCACCCCCTGCGGGTAAAAGTTCTGTCAGAAACAGGCCGGTTGGCCTCGTTTGTATTGAACGGGGCTGTTTCCGGCCCCGGACTTTCCCTGATAAAAAAGGAATACCAATTGCTGGCAGGCCTTGAAAATCTGGGATCAATAGCTTACACGCCCAGGGTTTTTGCTGCTGGAATCCAGACCCTTGAAAGCCCAAATCCGGAAAACGCCAGTGTCGGGAAAGGGGATGTGGGGTTTCTTCTTGGGGAGTGGTTTGAAGGATATCGGGAATTTCATCTTTCAAGCCGTGACGGGGAAGAGCAGATTGCTGTCTGGGCATCAAACGGTGAGGTCGATTATCTATCCCTGGAAAGGGCATCCCTTATCTATGAACAGATTGCCCATATTCTGACTGTCTATTATAATGTTGATACCGGTGAGCAGATTTCCCCCTGGCACCACGCCGCCGGAGATTTTGTGGTGAACCCTCTGGTCCAGGGGTTGCCCGTAAGGCTGATCACCGTTCGCGGATTATCCTCCCTGCTGGAATTTGATCAGGATGGTGCAGGCCCAGGAGACCATGTTTTACCCTCCCTTCTTTTTTTCTTTTTAAATTTGACTCTGAGGATGCAGATTGATCGGATGGACGGCATCGGCCACACGGTCTTTCTCGGAGAACAAGTGCTTCAGGCAACAATTAACGGCTTTTTAAGGGGGTTAGATGACAAGGCAACTCCCTGGGGCGGGGAAGAGGGCATGGAAGGCTTGAAAGAAATTTTCATCGAATTTATGGCCGGTTTCAGTCGGGAACAGATAGAGGCGGTCCAAACAAATTTGATTGAAGCATGGCCTGTAAATGCATCCGAACTGTCCATGGCAAATGCCCATCTTAAGTCCCATAGTGCCTGTATTCATTCCTTCTTTAAAAACTAATAAATCGCAGGATTTTTATTGACATGTGGAAATAGAAATTCTATATCTGCAATGTTATTTTGCTTAAGATGTTTACTTTCAAACAGTGTTTTTTTTTATAACTATTTGAAATAATAAAAAATTAGATGATCGAATGAAGAGATTGGAAAACCTTTTCATTAATTGAGTGTAAATTAACTATTAACGGAGGTAAGTAAATGGCAAAACATGAGACTCCTTTACTGGACCAGCTGGAATCCGGCCCATGGCC
>PIVS01000441.1 GCA_003353855.1 Desulfobacteraceae bacterium | reverse complement strand
CCAAGGCTGAACACGATGGTAAAAAGCCTTTCGATATTAATCCCTAAGGCTTGTGTCATTTCCCGGTTGCTGGCCCCGGCACGAATGGTCATACCCAGCTTCGTTTTTTGGATTACATAGAACATTCCAATGCCGATGACGATGCAAACAAACGATACAAATAGTCTGTAAACAGGGTAAACCTGAATATCCGTCAACTGTATGGAGCCGGACAGTGCTGCTGGGATATCAATGCCGTGGGAATCGTTTCCCCAAAGGAATATCTGGGCTTCGTCGAAGATTAAAATCAACGCATAGGTGAGTAAAACCTGATGAAGATGACCTTTTTTATACAGGTAGGCAATGGCCAGTTTTTCCACCACAAAGCCCACTGCAACGGCCAGGGGAATGGCGAGAACAACTCCTAAAAACAGGCTACCGAAAATCCCGGTTAACCAAAAGGTCAGATAAGCACCAATCATATAAAAAGAACCATGGGCCAAGTTTATGACATCCATAATACCAAAAACAAGGGTCAATCCACTGGCGACTAAAAATAGAAGGAACCCGTACTGGACACCGTTTAACAACTGAATCAAATAGAATGAGAGTTCCATATCCATATGCAATTTTTACTCTTTTAGGAATCGTTACAAAATAACTTGTTCTAAATTGTTTCCAAAACCCCTTAAAAGACTGGGTATTTTGAAAACAAAAGATCAAGTAATTGTGGAGCCGATCCTTAGCGTTTTTTGGTGGTTTCTGCAGCCCCTTTCAAGGGCTGCAGAAAGATTTAGAGCTGGCCTGTTCTTAAGCCTTACATCCAACAGCAGGATCTTCAAGTGCTTTGGCAGCAACACCGATCACTTTATTGACGCCTCCTTGAACTTCTCTTAAGTAAATATCCTGTATGGGATGATTGGCCTTTGAAAAGGTAAACATTCCACGGGGGCTATCGATTTTGACGTTCCGCATGGCATTTTGCAGATCTATTTTTGCATCGGTGTCTCCTTTTACGCCATCAAGACCCTGTATCAGCAGACTACCGGCATCGTAACCCTGAACAGCAAATACATCTGCATCATCGCCGGTTGTTTTTTTGAAATCTGCCTTGAATTTTATATTAGTTGGGTTGTCCAGCTCGCTAGAGTAGTGGAGTGTACTTTTAATCCCTTCCGATGCGGCACCAGCTGCTTTTGCGGTTCCTTCCGTTAAAAAGGTTCCCCAAAGAGGGATTTTCCCCTGGAGGCCGGCTGCTGCATAATCCTTCATAAATTTAATAGCACCGCCGCCGGAATAGAAGGTGAAAACAGCATCTGGTTCTAGAGCGGCAACTTTAGTGAAATATGACTGAAACTCAGTTTTCGGAAAAGGTGTTGGCATGTCAGCCACAATCTCACCACCACCTGCAACAAAAGACTCTGTAAAAGCTGCAGCAGTCTGCTTTCCAAAGGCATAGTTCCAGTACAGCAAAACTACCTTTTTGTGACCGTCCTTGAGCATGGCGGGACCAGCGGGATAAGCAGTTTGCCAGCTGGAGAAAGAGGTTCTGAAAATGTTTGGTGCACATAGCTCGCCGGTAATCTGATCTGCTCCGGCGTTTGGAACAATCGCGATAACATTTTTGTCTTTCAGCATTCTGGCCATGTTGATTCCAATGCCTGAATGCACCGGGCCAACGATAAAATCTACCTTCTCTTTCTTAACCAGTTTATTTATTCTCTGTGTTGATTTGGGCACATTCATTTCACTGTCTATTACTTTGTACTCCACAGGTCTTCCACCCAGCTTGTCACCAGCTTGGGCAATACGCATCTTCATGGCGTCTAAAATATGGGATCCAAGTTTTGCGTACGTGCCTGTAAACGGAAGCAATACGCCTACTTTCACTGGAGCCATTCCGCCAATGGCAAATGTCGGAATCATGCTTGATGCAGCAGTCACGACCATTGCAGTTGAAGTCTTTTTAACAAACTCACGACGTGTCATGTCTTTTTTAAAAATTTTTGACATTTTCCCCCTCCTTACGGTTTTAATTTTTTGGTCAATCACCTGATGAATGTATAATAAAAATGAGATAGTGTTAGGAATCGTTACAAAATAACTTGATCTAGATTGTTTCCAATGACCCTTAAGACTGGATCTTTAGAAACAAAAGATACGTAATTTTGGAGCCGATCCTTAGCACATCACCTCAATTTAAATCTTTGAATCTTTCCAGTGGCTGTCATTGGCAGTGTTTCCTGAAAAATAAACCAGCGTGGATATTTATAAGGTGCCAAACCTTTCTTGCAAAGCTGTAACAACTCCTTTTCCAATTCTTCGTTTTGATCTTCTGGTTTTTTTAAAACAATAAAGGCCTTTGGCTTGATCAAATTCTGATCATCCGGTGCTCCGACGACAGCCGCTTCTAAAACTTTGGGATGTTCAATCAGTTTTGCTTCTATCTCAAAGGGTGAGCACCAGATTCCACCGACTTTCAACATATCGTCATTTCTACCACAGTAATGATAATATCCATTTTCATCCTGATAGTATGTATCTCCCGTATTCAGCCAACTACCTTTCATTGTTTCTGCGGTTTTTTCCGGATTGTTCCAATAATACTTGGCTGTAGAACCACCTTCTATCCACAGTTTTCCGGCATCCCCTTGTTTTACAGGATTATTATCATCACCCAATATTTTTGCCTGGTATCCCGGAACCAGTCTGCCGCTGCTGCCCGGACAATAATCATCACTTTTGTTGGAGATAAAAATATGCAGAATCTCGGTAGAACCGATACCATCCAGAATAATCAGATCTGTTTTCTCTTGCCATCGCCTGAATAAATCTGGTGGAAGCGCTTCTCCGGCCGAAACACATGTCCGGATGGAAGACAGGTCCCAGGTTTTCTCCTCCATGGCAACAAGCTGGGCGCCGTAAAGCGTTGGTACGCCAAAATAAATCGTCGGTTTAAATTTTTCAATGGCATCAAATATTGTGTCTGGTGTGGGGCGACCGTCAAAAAGTATCGTTGTTGCACCGGCCCACAAAGGAAAATGCATGGCATTTCCGAGTCCATAGGCGAAAAAAAGTTTAGCAGCAGAAAAGGTTACATCATTTTCATTTATCCCTAACGTTTTTACACCGTAGTTCAAAGATGATTGCATCATATCTTTATGACAGTGAACAGCCCCTTTGGGATTCCCGGTTGATCCGGATGAATAGAGAAAGAAGCACTCATCATCTGCACAGGTTTCGGCTGCTTCCAAATCTGCAGGGCTCTCTTCAATTAATTGGGCCAGATCTTTTTCTTCCCCATGAATACAGATGCTGAGGTCTGGACTATTCTGGGCCATTTCCAGAGCAGGCCCGACTTCACCTTTGTATTCCGGCGAATAGAGAACTGCCGAACATTCTGAATTGTCTATGATAAAATGATAGTCCTTGGCCCTAAGAAGTGTGTTTATTGGGATGGGAAGTATTCCGGCTTTGACAGCCCCCCAGAATATATAGAAAAACTCAGGGCAATCCTTGACAATCATTATAAGCCTGTCGCCTTTGGTGAGCCCTGACGATTTGAAGAAGTTTCCGCAACGGTTAACATTGGCAGCCAATTCACCATAGGTTACCTCTTCGCCAGAAGTCGTTCGTATGGCAATCTTTTCGGCTCTTCCTTCTTTCAGATGTCGATCTATGAATGATACGGCCACATTGAAAACATCTGAAAATTCAAATTCAAAGCCATCCTGTGCTTCTGTTATCGAAACGCTATGATTTTCCATAAAATATTACTCCAAATTAGTATTCATTCCTTGTGATCCGGGTTTTTTAAGCCCGTAAGTGGTAATTTTGGATTTCAGTTGCTGCATGGATATTTTCAACAGCCGGGATGTCTTTTCCAGGTCCCAATGAGTCTGTTCCAGAACAATTTCCAAGTGTTCTTTTTCACTTTGCTTGAGTGATTTCAGTTTCATTTGCAACTCCGTTTTTTATGACCGGCCATATGGGACAACATATTTTTGAATCTGGTTTGTCCTTTTATCTGTTTTTCTTCAAGCATTTTTATGAGGTCACACGCGTAATCTCTTCTCATTTTTAACAAGGCAATGCTTGTTCTTGCATGGTTTAATTATTTCAATACAAGAACTGCAAATGGTGTACCGTTGATTCAATTTAGCCTTATAATAAAGACAATTTTTTCTAATCATCTGATTTATAACGATTTGTGGGGTGGATGATCAGTACGACCAATTT
>PIVS01000989.1 GCA_003353855.1 Desulfobacteraceae bacterium | reverse complement strand
CAGCGGCTTTTGAATACAGCCATGCAGATAATGGGGCCCTATGGTCAATTACAGGAAAATTCAAAATGGGCTGCCATGGATGGAAAATTTGAGTGGGCCTATAGATTTTCTGTTCAGGAGCTTATCATCAGGGGAACCTCGGAAATTATGAGGACAATTATTGCTGAACGGGGGCTTAAATTGCCACGGGGTTGAGAACTCAGCTAAAATAAAAAGGATAATAAAAATGGATTTTTCATTTTCAAAGTCGCAAAAAATGCTTCAAAAAAGTGCCAGGGATTTTCTTAAAAAAGAGTGTGGCGAGATGGCCAGGGAGGCCGAGGCGACACCCGGGGGATTTTTCCCTGAAGCATATCTGAAAATAGCAGATCTTGGATGGTTGGGTGTGGGTATTTCCGAAGAGTACGAGGGCATAGGCGGAGATGTTTTGGATGCCGTTATCTTGCTTGAAGAGATGGGACGTCAACTTTTTCCGGCCCCATTTATATCATGCCTGCTGTGTTCAGGATATTTGATCAGTGAATTTGGTAACAAGGAACAAAAACAAGTTTTTTTGCCGGGAATTATTTCAGGCGAACTCAAAATTATCCCCGCCCTTATCCCCCCGAATCCTGCCTATGGGAATATTGAGGTTGATGACGATTTTAAAGCAGGAAAAGAGGGGTTTGAAGTTTCCGGGACCCGTCTTTTTGTCCCCTTTGCAAAGGACGCAGATCTGTTTTTGATCTGCTCAACGGACAAAAATAACAGGGAAAGGTTTTATTTAATACCGGCAAAAGAGACAAAGATCACACAACTTGAGACTATTGCCGCCGATAAAAAATGTGAAGTGATTTTTGAAAATTTTAAAATACCACCCAGCAGGATTCTGGGTGGGGAAACAAATTTTGAAGAAATGTCAGACCGGATGAATCTTTTCGGTTCATTGGGTGAAAGCGCCTATATCCTTGGCATGCTTGAGCAGGTGCTTGAAATGACAACCAATTATGTAAAACAGAGAAAACAATTTGGAAAATTTATCGGCCAGTTCCAGGC
>PIVS01000440.1 GCA_003353855.1 Desulfobacteraceae bacterium | reverse complement strand
GGGGTATGATTTATTTTCTATTGGCGGGGTATTGCGGCGGGGTGATGCCCAATTGAACCGTGACAGTATTTTGTCAATGATTCTGGGGTAAGCCGTTACAGTATTTGCATCTTAACAAAGAAATCCAGGTGGCTAAAATCCTTGATATATGGTTGGCACCTGACCATAGATATTTTAAATTCTCAGACTCAGATGATGGAGTTTATATCATTCGACAGGATACTGAAGGGTGTTTCTGGGAATTGACATTTTACCAGGAATCCAATCAATAATTCAAAAAAAGTTTAATCCTTGAATTCTCCCTCACCAAGTGCAATATATCAATAATTTATTCACTTCCATATTCGTCATAACCTGAAACGGGAGACACCTTATTGTATCTATCTGAAGAGAAACGGGCTGAAATCAGGGAATGTATTCAAAATCAACAATCTAATTCAGAGCGCAATTCAGGTAAAAATAAAATAGACCATACTCAATGGTTTCATGATACAGCGGGGGGGGGGGGGCGGAAAGTTTCCCAGATTTTATTTGACGCCAGGGATAGGAAAGAAGTTTTTACACCGTTTTAGATGAACAAAAAAAATAATTGATTGATGAGCTTTTCTTAAAATAAAAGGGAAACCATAATGGCAAAGTTTAATAATAAAGTAGTTATAATAACCGGTGCCTCAGAAGGTATTGGTCGTGCTCTATCCCTTAAATTTGCAGAGCAGAAAGCAAAAGTTGTTATTTCAGCAAGAAATGAGAATAGATTAAATGAACTTAAAAGTGAAATTGAATCATTAGGTGCGAGTGCTTTGGCGGTACCAACTGATGTAACTGATAAAAATGCCTGCAAAAATCTAATTGAATCCACAATTGAAGAGTATGGACAAATTGATGTTTTGGTTAACAATGCCGGCAGAACAATGTGGATCTCTTTTGAAGATATTGAAGATCTATCGATTTTTAAACAAATTATGGATTTGAATTATTTGGGATGCGTCTATTGTACATATTTTGCCCTCAAATATTTGAAAAAAAGTAAAGGACAAATAGTCGGGGTGTCCAGTGTCTCTGGGCTTAATGGAGTACCTTCTCGAACAGCATATGCAGCAAGTAAACATGCGATGTTCGGTTTTTTTGACTCACTTAGAATAGAATTAAAAGATACAGGGGTTTCAGTCACAATGATTGCTCCTGATTTTGTACTTTCTGAAATACACAAGCGAGCGCTTGATGGTTCTGGGAATTCTCTTGGAAAAAGCCCAATGCAAGAATCAAAAATAATGACAGCTGACGAATGTTCGCTGTTGATAATAAATGCTATTGAAAAACGCGATAGGATACTAATCACATCACTCAGAGGAAAACTGGGTCGTTGGATGAAACTGATTATCCCTTCAGTAGTTGATAAAATAGCAGCAAAAGCAATTAAAGAGGCAAAATAAAGCAAATGTATTTTTTTAAAAAAATTCTATTGATAACTCAACTTTCTGAGAAGTAAATTCATCTCTATTCACCTTCTAATTGTGGCGTTTGCCTATGTGAAAGGCCGAAATATACAAGTGCTTCGCCCATTATCAGGTTGAGCATGGAATTTATGACCATCTCAGACAATTTATCAACTTTTTGTAAGGTAACCATGGCCAGTTGCATTATCCTCGTTAGAGCATCAAGGAAAGTTATGTTGGCCAACTCTTCATTGCAGGCTCTGAATAAATCTCCAAAGGACCGTTGGTCAACGCTTTGCCTTTGGAACAGGCTCAAGATATTGTACCTGGCCATTACCAGAGAGGTGTGTCCGATTAAACCATCATAGCTTCGGATTTGGATCTCTTTAACCAGTTTCAGGTGTTGTTTACACATTTTAAAAAAGACCTCTATGTCCCAACGTTTGCTGTACAGCCTTATTATTTCATCATCTGCTATGGTAATATCTGTTGATAAAAGGGCGAGCCAACCCCGCTTTTTGTCACAGGGGACAAATATGACTCTGGCCCGCATTGACTCGCGTTAAATGTAACCGTAATGGTTTTATTGCCTCACGAATAATGTTACCCAAAGTATATAGAATAAAATACGGAGGGTGATAAAAAGATGAGGTTATCTATGAGTTTTCAAGGAAGAAAAGAATTGTTGGCACGGGTTGCTCCCAGGTACAAAGAGGCTAACAAAAAACAAAATTCATTAATTTTAAATGAATTCATCACATCAACCGGATATGCTCGAAAATATGCTATTCGGCTATTATCTTCTCCTGTTATTGAAATAAAGAAAAAAATAAAAAGGCCAAGAGAACGATTTTATGAAGAAAAAGTGCCTGGCTTTTTTGAAGCAGATTTGGTAGCCCATTGTGGGTGGAGCATGGAAGGATCATTTCTTTACACACTTGTCTTGACCGATGTTGCAACCGGCTGAGTTGAGTGCATGGCCCTTTTGCATAGTACCAAGGCAGCTGTTGTTCATGCGCTGGATATAGCGAAAGATCTGATACCTTTTCCAATCCTTGGAATCGACACAGATAATGGCAGTGAATTTATTAATAACGATTTAATAAATTATTGCAAACATGAAAAAATCACCTTTACCAGAGGACGTGCATATAAAAAGAATGATCAATGTTATGTTGAGCAAAAAAATGGTGTTGTAGTAAGGCAGTTGGTAGGGTACGATCGGTTTGAAGGGATACTTGAGTCTTTACAAAATGCACTTTGGCAGCACGTAATTTCAGAGATACCATATCCATCACTTCAGACTGCAGGCATCAAAAAAGAGCTCAACATACCATTTAACGATTCTGCATATGACCTTGTTTCGAACAGAATTGAAGAAACCAATGATAACATTTTAATTGTACCTCAGGGGATTAGAAAAAAACGTCAGTATAGAAAGTCGAAAAAACCAAGGGTTAAACATTGGTGGCGCACACGTAAAGATCCATTTGAAAATGTTTGAGGCGAGATCTCCACATGGTTAGAAAAAAGCCCGGAGAGAACAGCGACATCAGTGCTTGTTGATCTTCAGGTAAAATATCCGGGATCTTATAAAAAAGGACAGCTCCGGACATTACAACGCCGGGTACAAGAATGGAGAAAAAATGCTCTTATCACATTTGACGACAAGTGGTTAAAGGAAGATCTTGGGGTTATAAATGCTGGGATTGGAAATTTAAGAGGTAAGAGAATGGATGCAACCGGTGAAACAGAGCGCTTTGCTTAAGATTATAAAAATGACTTTTTGCCTTTTATAATGGGGGACTCTGTCCCCCAAACCCCCTGGGATTTAATGCCTGAAGGACTAAAGCATGGAAGAAAGAGGGGCAGCGCGTCACACACTGCCCCCATGCTTAAGTCACCAGCTATGGCGCTCGGGTTGCTTCCCAGCAGAGCTCTGTCCTCCGAGCTGGAAAACCTGCAGAAGCATATTTATACGGAAAGTTTCTGCTGGTACTGCAATTTTCCATGGCACTCTTTGCCGGCGGAATTATGATCCTGGGAAGAGAGTTTTTTCTTTCCTTTTATAACATTTCCGATACGGCTTACATGAATGCCCATCACCTGATGTTTGTATCAGGCCTTGCCCTGTGCATCAAGATCACCAATTTTACAAATGTGGTCAGTGTATTAAGGGGAGGGGGAGACACCAGGTTCGGATTTCTCCTTGATCTTACCGGTGTCTGGTGTATCGGTGTTCCCATGGCATTTTTCGCAGCTTTTTTCCTGAACCTGCCGGTATACTGGGTCATGGCACTGGTTATGACAGAAGAGATCTACAAATTTGGCCTGGGAATCCCCCGATTTTTATCCCGGAAATGGATACGAAATCTTGTAAAAAATTAAGGCTCATGTTGCGTTTCGGGGTCTTTTGGAATTTGGTGAAAAAAAACAAGCTTTGACTTGCATTACGGATCCTTATGATGATAGATATCCGCCTTACTACTAATTGGTTACACTCGGATCGGAGCGGATGAAGGTAAACATAAAGACCCTGATAGATGATGTACAATGTTATGAAACTGTTCGCGAACTGCGTTGGCCAGAAGGGCGTAAGTATCCGTTTTGTAATTCCATAAGCACAATCAAAAGAAGTTGCAATGATAAGGAATCCGCCAGACAACGCTATAAATGCAAAGAGTGCAGAAAACGTTTTGATGATCTCACCGGAACCATTTTTGCCGGACATCACCAACCCCTCAAAGTGTGGATATTGTGCCTCTATTTCATGGGGTTGAATTTGTCCA
>PIVS01000988.1 GCA_003353855.1 Desulfobacteraceae bacterium | reverse complement strand
CCAGGCAGTTTTGCATTTCAATGGCACAGGCAATTGCCCTTTCCGGGTCATTGCCATGGCTTTTTGGGGCGCCGAATACCGCAAGAATCGCATCCCCGATGATTTCATCAATTATCCCGTCGTATTTATGAATGATTTTGGACATTTTTTCAAGGTAGCGGTTGAGCAATTGAACCATTTCCTCAGGATCCCTGGTTTCCGAAAGACTGGTAAATCCCCGCAGATCCGACATCAATACCGTTACCACCTTTCTGGTTCCGCCGAGCTTGTGTCCTTCCGGAGAGGTAAGGATTTCCTCCACCACCGTTTGGGAAAGATATCGTCCAAATGTTTCTTTGATAAAGTTAACCAGTTGTAATCGTTCTTCGGAAACCCTTATGATCTGTTTGAGCATGTCAGTCCTTGAGGTGACAATGGTGGTGATCTCATCCGGGGAATCATTGGGAAGGTTTATTTCACCTGCCCTGGAGTAATCTTTCTGGATTTGTTTGTTGGCGGCGGCAATGGATTCAAGGGGGGTAATAATCTTATCTGTGAGAAATTTTTTCAGGGTGACCATCATAAAAGTAATGATAATTCCCACAAGAAGGATAATTCGGACGGCATACCAGAAAAGCTCCGAGGGAGGTGCGTCCTGGGTGAACCACCTGTAAAAAAGAGAATAGACAAGCAGAACCGCTTCAATAAAGAGAATGCGCCAGAACACCCCCATTAAAAGGATTTCTCTGACCCCGTTTTTTTTATCTTTTCTTATCATGGATTAGAAAATAGGAAGCCTTATCCTGCTTTCATTTCAATGATATTACTGCTTGCCATCGATTCCAGGTTTACCCCCACCCTGAGAGCTTTTAACCCACGAACGTCTGGCATGTCATCCAGGTCCAGCATTTCAAGATCATTGTCAAGCTTGCCAATGCTCATGAGAAAATCAATATGCTGCCTGATTTCTTTTCCCTCGGAAGGATCGGAATAAACAACTGCGATCCTGTTGGGCTGGGTGAGCCTTTCCCCTGAACCTTTTATCAAGGACTTGTCC
>PIVS01000439.1 GCA_003353855.1 Desulfobacteraceae bacterium | reverse complement strand
CTTCACGTCTTGCAATGCGGACATCAACGGCTGCCATGGCTTGGTTGGGAATGATATTGACCTTGTCTCCACCGCTGACAACCGTGACCTGGGCAGTTGTTCCCAAATTATTTTTATTGGGCCCATCAATGGCAATGATCTGGTTCGCCAATTCCACCACGGCATTGATTCCCTTGTCCGGATCCGCACCTGCATGGGCTTCCTTGCCCGTGACATTTACATGGAACCAACCCCCGCCTTTTCTCTGGGAGACCACTCTATACCCCGGGCGGCAGGGCTCAAAGACCAAAACGCGCCTGCTTTTTTTTTGCAGTAGCCTTGATCCACTCCTTTGATGCTTTGGAAATTATGAAATATATTCTTGACATAATTATTAGTATTTTTTATTCTACTGCTGTGTAGATATCACTCAGTGAACTTTTCTATATGACAGAAAAAGTTTTTGAGGACGTGTTTTATTTTTTTATAAGATCCCTTTTGTCATAAAAAGATTTTGTGTAGCATAGTTTCATCTAAAGAATTCGAAGGAAGCACGACTCCAAATGCGATAAAAACCAATCTTTTTGACCTGATTTTTCTTGAATATATTGCAATTCAATTGAAAGAAAGGTTAATGTTTTTTAAGTGTTTATTGAGTTTGTCTATCACACGTTAATATATTATTTTAACGTCAAAAAAAATTGGTATTTAATCAAGGGATAAATTTAGCCTATCTTAAAGTAACGTTTTAAAAATCTTTAAACTGTCCAGGCTGAAGGTATTCTTTTTCTAAAATGAACTTACTTAATTAGGATTTTAACATGAAATTAAAAGGATTCATTATAGTGTGTATGTTAGGATTTTTTTTTACGTACACCGTTCAGGCTACAACAGTAGCTTATAAAACATTTAATGAGCTGATTGATGAAAGTCAGTATGTTATTGGCGGTATAATTGAAAAGATTAATTCAAAACGGTACCGGAACAATCAAGTTTTCTCTGTCATTACCATTAAAAACGCCTATACGATCACATCCACAGGTATTATACCTATAGAGAGAAAAGTTATAATCCGCTATGCAGGTGGGGAAGTTCGCCTATTAAATAAGGATGGCAATGCAAAAGGGACAGAGGCTGTCTTTGCTCATGGAACACCGGAATTCAACCAAAAAGACGAAGTGATTCTCTTTATCAGCCATAATGGCACGGCATCAATGCCAATATATGGGTGGGGACAAGGCGTTTTCCGTATTAATAAAGATGGCGGTGTTCTTGCTGAAGACAGGGCTCCTGTTGTGGCTATCAACGGAGCTGATATTGTGACTCGTAACGCTGAAGGACTGTGGGCACGCGGAAAATTACTTCACAGGAAAAATTTTCATACTAAAACAACCGAACAACCGTCAATTATCGACTCCGAAGGAGGGAGTGATTTAATCGAATCTGATCAAGCAAGCCAAATTGACAATGATGGAATTTTAGATGAAAACTCACGTCTTTTTCAGTCAGAAACCATGGATATTCATGAATTTGAATCAATGATCCAGGAGCGGAAAGCGGAAACAGAAAATGCAAAAATTGAAAAAGGATTTGCTCCGGTTGAACCTGATCTCAGTAGCCTTATTACACTATCTGATCTTAATACAGATGGCTCATCACCTGACCATGCCCTTAACAGCAAAGAATATCCCACAAGCAACCCGAAAGATACCATCGACCTCATTGATTCAACCCCCCAAATACCACTATCGGAACCAGATGTTGAGCAGGACGGACATTAAAAAGTTGAAATTTAATAACAATATATAAATATTAACTAAAATAAGAGGATCAAAATGAACATAAAACGAACTCTACTTGTCATTGTCATATCAATAATCTCATTAGTTATGATATCAAGTGTAGTAAGTGCTGCAAGTTGGAAAACGTGTGATGGTAATAAGCAAACATGGCGAAGTGACTGGACAAATATGTACCTATCAACAACCTCAATGCCGGTCGATAGCGTCTGGGATTTGCATGCACAGTATAAGATGTATGAGTGGAATGTCGTCAATGGAAGTAATTTTAAATTTTATGTCGGACGAGATACAGACGGAACCCATAATAACTCTAATGGGAAAAATGAAGTTTATTTTGAAAATAAACCAAATGAAAGCTACTTGGGGATAACCTGGTCAAGAACGAAATGTTATTGGCTTTTTGGTTGGAAATATGGGTATAATGAGTCCGATGTTGGAATCAATACACGATATTACTGGACCACCAGTGACTTCACAGGAAACGTAACAGGCTCTCCATACAGTTATGAACTGGTTATGCTGCATGAACTGGGGCATGCTCTGGGATTGTGGCATTCTGATGGTAAACCTGCAACCATGAATACATATTATTATAATGGTGGACCTATTGGTCAGTACAACCAAGTAAAGACTCATGGCGATGATCGTTTTGGTTTACGTCTTCTTTATCCTGATAATACAACCGGGCGTGATGTTTCCGCCTCTCGTTTTAGAAACAATGGTGGGGGGAGTGCCATCAATTACGTGACTACAACAAGTGGTGACAGAACTTTTAACTTAAAAAAAGGTCAAAGTTATAGAATGAAATACACCATTGAAAATTTAGGAACGCAAACCGAAAATGTAAATGTGAAATTTTACATTTCTACAAATACTTATATTTCAACCGGAGACACGTATGTAGGTGCAACCAGCTGGAGTATGCCTACAGGAAGTTATGCAACTGCGGATAAAACGTTTATCGTACCAACAAACTTAGCCACCGGGCTTTATTATGTTGGTTTTCGTGTTGACCTAAGCAATACAATTCCCGAACATGATGAAAATAACAATTTTATTTCTTTATTAAATAGTGTCAATATAAACTAAAGATTCTGAGTCCGTAGCCCCGTTTGGTTTTATGATTGGCGTTTGCCTATGACCAGGAGGGGTTATTTGAGACCCATTTTGTGTTCTTTAACTATTTTTTATTTTAATGTTAAATCTTGGATCTCTTTATGCGTACTAAGATTGGTTTGATTCTTTTTTTCACATTTATCATAGCAGCAAGTTGTAATATCCAACAAGACTCGTCCTCTAGTCCAACGTCGTCGTCCTCTTGTCCAATGCTGTCTTTTGAGCAGGGTGAAACTGCAGTTTACCGCTTTGTAAATGAGAAAAAAGAATACAAAGATCACCGGATTTCGGTGACAGAAAAAAATGATGGTTTTGATGTTCTTCATCAAATAATAAATAATTCCACAACGGATTCGGCACATTATTTTATTGCTGAATGCAATTCGGGCTCCAAGAGTGATGAATTACCGAATGAAGTTTTCTTTTTACTTTATGGAGGTCCATTAGCAGAAAAAGATAAGCAATCTTACAATGTAATAGATTGGAAAATTGAAGAATGTTTACAAGAGATGATCCTGAATCCTTTGGGAACTATTCACGTTCGAACGTGTAAGTTTGCTTATCCCCCACTTCGCCTTCGCTATACGGAAAGCCTTATGTTAGATGCCCAAAATCTAGGTTTAAAAGAAGAATCAACCCCATTTAGAGGATTGATTCAATATCACGATGAAGATAATGGACAAATCGGGAACACAGTGAAGTTAATGGATTGGAATCAGTTATAACCAGGGAAACCTCATATTGAACTCAATTAGCTGATAGGTCTCGAAAAAGACCACATCACCCGGGAAGAACTATGCAAAATAATTACTCATTAATAAAATTGGTTCTTCCTTCCTTTTGATGGGTAACCCCATCTATTTCAACAAGCGATTTAAAGATTATGACTTATGAACAATGACATTAGTCATCCACTAGGCCAATATGTGTCACTTTTGCCATACTAGAACCATTACAACCACTTGTGTAATCGCTTCCAGGTGTTGTTGAATTAAATTGGAAAACGTAACCGTAGAAGCTGCGTGTCCTTTCGGCAAGCCTGCTTGAAAATCCTTTCATGGGCCTAATATTATCTATTCCGAAACAATTTGAAAGAATCTATGGCTTTGTGCACAGCGGGACTGTGATAATTTAAGAATATATCAGGCCTATAAATATCGATGACAGACAATATGAATTGACGTTGAAGTTGTCCCCGCACCGGTAATTAGTACCGCTGGAAGACAGCTCATTTGGCATGATTGTCGGAATTACATCATCAGTGTCTGCCTTCTTTCTCATTCCCCTGGATTTGTTCGAAAAGAAGCCATAGTAGCGAACAGTGTGTTCATAT
>PIVS01000044.1 GCA_003353855.1 Desulfobacteraceae bacterium | reverse complement strand
TTGATAGGCCAGGTGTGTAATCACAGTAATGTGTTCAGCTAACTGGTACTAATAGATCGTGAGGCTTAGCCACTTCCTCCACAATTAAGTTTGAACGCTTTAATGCAGACATATTTAATCGCAAGTTTACAACAACAAATTTTAGGATTTATGGAACACGTAGCAGCAAATTTCAAAAGTTCCGGATCCGAACCATCTTAATCTGGTGGTAATGGCAAAGAGGTCACACCCGTTCCCATCTCGAACACGGAAGTTAAGCTCTTTAGCGTCGATGGTACTGCATGGGAGACTGTGTGGGAGAGTAGAACGCCGCCAGATTATTCTTCAAAAAGCCCTGATAGTGTATCACACACTGTCAGGGCTTTTTGCGTTTTTTTGTCACGGCAATTTAATGACAACGTTCCCATTATCTTTTATTGCCCTTTATATATACCGGTACCTTCCATGGCGTCATCTTCTATAAGTTCAATTAAGGCGTTTGAATAATTTTTGTTACATATCTGTTAATGGGCAAAATTTGAGAATCTTAATCAGTATAAACCAATTTTTAGGATATGAATCGGATCAGGTGGTGGAAAGCGGGTCCAGGCAATACCTTGACAGGATTGATGAAATCTCTTATAAGCACGGATCATATGAGGATCAGAAGAGAAGGAAAAGCACGTGGGGAAAACGGATGATAGCCGTAAACATGACGTGAAGTGATGGAAAGGAAAAAAAATGACCGCATTAGACAAACTTTTTGAAAATAATAAGAAATGGTCCAGTAAAATGTCTCAAACCCATGAGGGTTTTTTCGAGAAACTCGCAAGCCAGCAGAAACCTGAATATCTCTGGATCGGCTGTTCGGACAGCAGGGTTCCGGCAAACGAACTCATTGGCCTTCTCCCAGGTGAGGTCTTTGTCCACCGTAATGTGGCCAACATGGTCATACACACCGATTTCAACTGCCTTTCCGTGATGCAGTATGCGGTGGAACACCTCAAGGTAAAACATATCATCGTGTGCGGCCATTACGGATGCGGAGGTGTCCAGGCCGCCATTGATAATTCCACTGAGGGGTTCATCAACAACTGGCTTCACCACCTTCGGGATATTTACAACACCCATGCAGACGCGTTTGATGCCATCATTGATCCCTCCGAAAAAAACGACATGTTATGTGAAATGAATGTCATTGAACAGGTTAAGAACGTATGCCGTTCTACAGTCGTGAAGGAAGCATGGAAAAAGGGACAGGACCTGACCGTTCACGGCCTGATATACAATATCGGTAACGGTCTCCTCCAGGATCTGGATATCTCTGTAAAATGTTTCCAAAATTTGAAGAGCATCATTCGTAAAGGCGTTTCCCGTACATTGAACGTGGAAGAGTAAACGATCATCTGGTTGGCCGGTCGTGTCGACGAGAAAAACTCTAATGTCAGTACCGAGCATCCAGACGTTGCAATAAGTAACACACATCAAAATTGCTTTTTCGGAACCATCTGCTCAAGTCATCATGATTAATACATTTTCCACATCTCTCTCAGTCGGCACCGATATTGCGTGAATTGAAGAATAAACCGAAGGGAACTGTAAATTTTCAGATGCCGAAAATGATGCCAGTAAGTATAACTTTTGAAATTAATGATAGGTGCTATGAATTTCTGAAGGATACATTAAGATTGATGTTGCCCAATGAAATTTATTTTGATTAACCTGCCTTTCCCCTCTATGGGTCAGTTGCCCATGCTCATGCAAAACCCTGTAGAAGGATGATTCAGACGCCATGTATACGCCGTTATCCAAAAGTGTGGGACAATTTGGCAAGCCGAAAAGAAAGTCCCTAAAAAAGCCGGACTTCTGGTTATAGTTAGGTCTTTCCAGAATTCAAAACGGACCCCGGACTTTCCCTGTTAGTTCATATTTTTATAAAAATATCAGGTTTTTTCCTCCCCCAAGAGTTTACATCTATACGACGGTTTGGCTCTTCGATGTCAGCTCATCACATCCTGGGGGTGGAAGAGGTCCCAAGGGTTTAGCTGTTCTCCATTAAAGTGCTACGGGAACTGGGTTTACACGATTTACCAGATTATAGTTTGGGGGTGAGACTATTTGGTCCCTATCTTTCCTGGGCACAGGCCTGATTATATGTTTTGGTCTTTAGCGTCGATGGTGAACTATATGGGGCCAATTTGGGAGAGTAGAACGCCGCCGGATTATTTTGGTGATCGGATATCAGCATGTTATACAGGGGCTCTTGTTCCACAGGCTGCCTGAAATCACAACCTGGGTTGTTCCTAAGCTGGATATGAGCGGCCCAGGGCACAAAATAAGTGGTGGGAGGGAAACCGTCATATTCTGATATATCAATATTAAGACCTGCAATATAAAAAAGATTTTTCCCGTCATATTCCTTGCCCCTGCGAATGCATTCGATTTTTGAACTCCCCATATTCCTGTTCAGCAAATGAATGTTCTTTACAAAGTTTGTATCAACATTATCTTAAGCTATGCTTTACCTGTGTTTTTGCCAAATGAAGATTGAAACCATGGTTTAGATTATTTTTGGTCACCCCTTATACGGAGAATAAATATGACATCCTTCCCCCGTACCCCCCATCATTTAATTACCAGAGATCTGGCAGCCGTTGCCATGGGTCAGAAGCCTGCGGACTTGATCCTCCGGAATGGAAAATTGGTTGATGTATGTACTGCCGGGATCAAAGAAAATTGTGACCTTGCTGTTTATAAAGGTTATATTGCCCTGGTGGGAGATGCCTCCCATGTAAAAATTTCCGAAAAGACCCAGGTGATTGACGTGGGTGGTAAATATCTTTGCCCTGGTCTTATTGATTCCCACATGCATGTGGAAAGTTCCATGGTGGATTTGCGATCCTTTGGTGCAGGGGTTTTACCCCATGGAACCACCACCATCTGTCCTGATATTCATGAAATGACAAATGTCCTTGGTATGGATGCCGTGAAATTGTTCCAGGAAAGCGGAACCGATCTTCCCCTTAAGGTGTTGACAGCCATGCCGGTCTGTGTGCCTTCCCTTCCGGGGATGGAAGATTCCGGGGCAACGATCAGTCCCGTGGATGTGAAGGAAGCCTATGATTCAGGACTTGCATTCTTGCAAGGGGAGCAGATGAATTTTCCCGGGGTTATTTACGGTGATGAAACAGTCCATGAAATAGTGGGCCATGGACTTGTTGCAGGTAAGGTCCTTACCGGGCATTATGTCGGAGAAGATCTTAATGCAGGGCTTAATGCCTATATTGCATCGGGAATGACAGCAGACCATGAGACCACCACTGCTGCGGGGGCCCAGGCAAGGGCAGGGCTCGGTATGTATGTCCAGCAAAGATATGGCAGTGCCTGGCTGGATCTGCCCAACCTTATCACGGCGGTTACTGAGAATCCCGGGACCGATACCAGGTTTTACACCATGGTCACCGATGATGTTACCTCGGCCACCATCGTGGAAGAAGGACATTTGGACCGGGTGGTGAGAAAAGCCGTAAGCCTCGGACTTAATCCAATTATTGCCCTGCAGATGGTCACCATCAATGCGGCCCAGCTTCTGGAGCAGAGCCGGTGGATCGGATCCCTAACCCCGGGACGTGCCGCTGATATTCTGGTGGTGGATAATTTGACGGATTTTATTGTTGAACAGGTTTTTAGTGACGGGGTTAAAGTGGCTGAAAAAGGTGAGATGGTAATGCCTGTAGCGATCTTCCAATATCCAGACTGGGCAATCAATACCATGCATATAAAATTGCTTTCACCACAGGATTTTTACATTTCGGCCCCAGGTACTGACACCATGGCCCGGGTGATCGAACTTATACCCGGCCGTGTGCATACTTTGTCTACTGAAGTTCAGATGTCTGTAATCAATGGAGCCCTAAGTGCAGAACCGGGAAATGATATTGCCAAGGCAGCCATGTTTTATCGCCACCGGCCCAATGGCTTGGCTGAAAAGACCCGGGGACTTGGTCTTGTTTCCGGTACTGGGTTTAAGCCGGGTACTGCCTATGCTTCCACAGTTTCCCATGACTGCCACAACCTTTTGGTGGTGGGTATGGATGATGAAGCCATGGTGTTGGCTGCCAATACCCTGATTGATTCCCAGGGCGGATTGGTGGTGGTTGCAGAAAACAGGGTTATTGCCCATTTGCCTCTGCCCTTTGCCGGGTTAATGAGTCTTTCACCCGTTGAAATCACTGCAGATGGAATCTTGTCCATTGAAAAGGCTCTCAAACAGATTGGCTGTCACCATGTGGCATTTGAAATGACCATGAGCCTTATGGGGCTGGTGGTAATTGGCGAACTTCGGATTTCCAACCGGGGATTGGTGGAAATAAAGGAGGGGCAGGTACCAGGATTTGTTGATCTGCTCATTTCCTGATTTATCACACTCTATTTGAGGGGTGTTTTTTAGGTATTAGAATAAAGGGTATGGAAGATTTTAGTGCCATGGAATGAAGGAAGGAAAATCCTTTACAATGCCGGAGGGAAGCATATGGAAAAAAATCCCCATCATTTAATTCTGGGAGAGTTATCAGATTTTTTAACTGGTGATACCCGCATGGATACCCATGATGAGCGATATAGGCAGAAAATTTCAAAATATCTGGTTCAAACCCTTGGATATGCAAAGCAAGATATTCAACAAAATGAAGTATTGACCATCAGGATAGCCGAACAAAAAGCCAGGATAAGTGTTGATTTTCTGATTACAGAAGATGACAAAACCTGTGTGCTGATAAAATATGCACCCGGTTCCCTTGTGACAAGAAGGCTATCTAATCTGGCCCTTTCCAGGGTTATCCTTCCCTACCAGGTTCCCGTTATTGTGACCACCAATGGGGAGGATGCAGAAATTATCAGCGGACTTACCGGTAAGTTAATTGGCCAGGGACTGGATGGGATTCCCTCAAAAACGGAATTAAAAAAAATTTATAGATCTGTCTTGTTTCCCCTCATATCAGACAGCATACATGAAAAAGCTTCCAGAATTATCTATGCCTGTGAGGTGGATGGATCATGTAGTGTGAATGATGATTTCAAATGTTCAAGTTGGTATTGCTACCCGGGTGATAAACCGAAAAAAGACTAAATATTCCATTGACAAATTTTTTTAGAATCAGCTATATATTCATATGATTGAAGTTTACCATTCAATCCAAAATGGGGTAACAATCTGTATGGAATCAAAACAAAAAATAGCTTTATTTATAGATGCAGACAATGCTCCTGCTGCTAAGTTTGAAGACGTTCTGAGCGAGGTTGCAAAATATGGCGTTGTAACAATAAGAAAGGCATATGGGAATTGGAAAAATCCGTCTTTAAAACCCTGGGAGGAACTGCTCCACGAATATGCGATTCAGCCTATACAGCAATATGACCTGACAAAGGGGAAAAATGCCTCGGATATTGCCCTCGTAATTGATGCAATGGATGTTATGTATACCAAAGATATTGATGTTATGTGTTTTGTATCATCTGACTGTGATTTTACACCGATGGTTACAAGAGCATTGGCTGAGGGCAAGGTTGTTTTGGGATTTGGTGAGCGTAAGGCTCCTTCGCCATTTGTAAATGCATGTTCCAAGTTTTTATTTTTAGACCAGGAGCCTGAACCCAATGGCACTGTACAAAAAAAAATGAAAAATCTAAAATCAGATACCAAACTTATAAATTTATTACGTATAGCCATTGAATCCACAGAGGAGGATACTGGTTGGGCGGCTCTCGGCCCGGTAGGTTCCCACATATCAAATAAAACTTCCTTCGATAGTAGAAACTATGGTTATAAAAATTTATCTAGCCTTTTTAAGGCAATTGATTTGTTTGAACTCAAGCGTGGACCTGGAAATTCCTATTTGGTTAGGGATACCCGTAAGAAAAAAACAACATAATTCAGTACAAATCTTCAAGTTTTTCCGTTTAAGTTGCGGGGTTCAGAAGTTTGTCCAGATAATATCCGGTATAGGATTCTTTATGGGCAGCCACCTGTTCGGGTGTGCCCTGGATAACGATGTATCCTCCCTTGTCTCCTCCTTCCGGACCCAGATCAATGATATGATCGGCACATTTGATGACATCCAGATTATGTTCAATGACCACCACGGTATTATTGGCTTCCACCAGTTTATCCAGCACGGATAACAATTTGTTGATATCATCGGAATGAAGTCCTGTGGTGGGTTCATCTAATATATATATGGTTTTTCCGGTGTTACGCTTTGACAATTCCCTGGCAAGTTTTATCCGCTGGGCTTCCCCTCCGGAAAGGGTGGTGGCGGACTGGCCAAGTTTTATATAGCCAAGTCCCACCGTAACCAGGGTTGCAAGGGTGTTTCGAATGGCAGATATTTTGTCGAAAAATTTGACAGACTGGTTAATGGTCATGTCCAGAACCTGGGCAATATTTTTCCCCTTGTATTTAATGTCCAGGGTTTCTCTATTATACCGTTTTCCTTTGCAGATATCACAGGCCACATAGACATCGGGTAAAAAATGCATTTCAATTTTTACAATGCCATCCCCGGAACAGGCTTCACACCGGCCCCCTTTCATATTAAAACTGAAACGGCCTGGTTTATACCCCCGGGCACGGGCTTCCTTTGTCTTGGCAAACAATTCCCTTATATGGTTCAACACCTGGGTATAGGTGCCGGGATTGGATCTAGGGGTTCGGCCAATGGGGGACTGGTCAATGTGGATCACCTTATCCAGGTTTTCAATGCCATCTATTTTGCTGTGGATCCCCACGGGCTTTCTTGCGCGATTTATCTGGTTGGCAAGGGCCTGGTATAGGGTGGTCAGCACCAGGGTGGATTTGCCCGAACCTGATACCCCTGTGACACAGGTAAAGCATCCCAGGGGAAAACAAACATCAAGTTTTTTTAAATTATTGGAGGCAGCCCCGAAAATATTAAGGGTATTCCCATTGCCTCTTCTCCTGTTGGCGGGGATAATGATTTGTTTTTTGCCGGAAAGATAAAGACCTGTTAAGGAGACCTTGTCGGCGAGCAGTTTTTCAGGACTGCCTGAAAAAACGACATTTCCGCCGTTGATGCCGGCACCAGGGCCTATATCAATGACATAATCCGAAGCCAGGATGGTCTCTTTATCATGTTCCACCACCAGGACGGTATTGCCAAGGGCCTTTAGATTCATCAGGGTGTTGAGCAATCGGGCATTGTCCCTCTGGTGCAGACCGATACTGGGTTCATCCAGCACATAGAGTACGCCGGTGAGGTTAGATCCTATCTGGGTGGCCAGGCGGATTCTCTGGCTTTCCCCGCCGGACAAGGTGGCGGCGGACCGGTCAAGGCTCAGGTATTCAAGGCCCACATTCTCTAAAAATCCAAGCCGGGCAATAAGTTCCCTGGTAATGCTGTCTGCTATTAGTTGATTTTTTCCCCCAAGGTTAAGTTCTGACATAAAACGCACTGAGTTCTGGATGGAAAGAGAAGTGATTTCCCAAATTGGTTTTCCGCCAACCAACACCGATCTTCCTGCCTGATTCAGTCTTGTCCCAGAGCACTTTGGGCAGGATTTAAAACTCATAAATCTTTTGATATCTTCCCGGATAGAGATTGAGGAGGTTTCATGGAACCTGCGTTTTAAGTTGGGAATGACCCCTTCAAAGACCTTTTTATAGGTAATTTTTTTTCCGGCCCGTTCCACATAAAAGGCAATTTCTTCTTTTTTGGACCCGTATAAAATTGCTTTTTGAAATTTGGATGACAAGGCTTTAAAGGGTTTGTAAATGTCTTCCTTATAATGGGAGACCAGGGCATCTAAAAACTCCATAAATTGAACAGAATCTTTGTTTTCCCAGGGGAGAACCGCTCCCTGGCGCAGGGAGATATTGTGATCGGGTACAATGAGATCCGGATCCAATTGGGTGATGGCCCCTAGGCCGTCGCAATGGGAGCAGGCCCCCTGGGGGGAGTTAAATGAAAAGCTGGCCGGTGTAAATTCGGGGTAACTGACGCCGCAGGGAATACAGGAGGCATTTTCACTGAACAGGGTTTGGGTGCCATGGGTGAGGTTGATAAGGGTGACAAAGCCCTCAGACAAGGTCATGGCCATCTCAAGGGAATCTGTGAGGCGTTTTTCAATCCCGGGTTTGATGATCAGGCGGTCCACCACCACATCAATATTGTGTTTTTTGTTTTTGTCCAATTTGGGCACATCTTCGATCAAAAAGGTGTCGTTGTTCACCCTGACCCTGGCAAATCCCTCTTGTTTCATCCTGGCCAACAGGTTCACATGGCTTCCCTTCTGACCTGTTACCAGGGGGGCCAGGATCATGATTTTTGATTTTTCCAAAGGTTCATTGCCAGCTTCTTTGCGCGGCAAAGGGTCTGATACATTCAGCAAATTCATAATTGTGTCGGTAATCTGATCGATGGACATGGAAGAAATGGGTTTTTTACACTTATAACAATGGGGGTGGCCCACCCTCGCAAAAAGAAGGCGGAGATAATCATAGATTTCTGTCACCGTTCCCACCGTGGACCTGGGATTGTGACTGGCGGTTTTTTGTTCGATGGAAATGGCCGGGGACAGGCCCATAATTGCATCCACATCCGGTTTGTCCATCTGGCCTAAAAATTGTCTGGCATAGGTGGAAAGGGATTCAACATACCGGCGCTGTCCTTCTGCATACAGAGTGTCAAAGGCAAGGGTGGATTTACCCGAGCCTGACAGTCCTGTGATAACAGTCAGGCTGTTTCTGGGGATTTGGACATCAATGTTTTTAAGGTTGTGCTCCCTTGCTCCCAGTATAACGATCTTATCGGTATCCATTTATTTGTCCCGGCTATTAGCCTGGTTGTTAGCCTGGAAAGCCGCCATGTAAACGGCTTCCATAAGACTTGTCGGGTCTGCTATACCCTTCCAGGTAATATCATAGGCTGTTCCGTGGTCCACCGAAGTCCTGATGATGGGAAGTCCTAAGGTGGTGTTCACCCCGTCCTTGAAGTGAACCATTTTGAAGGGGATCAGTCCCTGGTCATGATACATGCAGATAACGGCATCATATTTTTTGTTCATTGCATGGTAAAATACCGTGTCAGGCGCCAGGGGACCGTCAATGTTAAGCCCTTGTTCTTTGGCAAGATTCACGGCAGGAGCAATGATCTTTTCTTCTTCATCCCCAAACATGGACTCTTCCCCGGCATGGGGATTTAAGCCTGCCACTGCAAGTTTAGGGGAGGGAATACCAAACCGCTGCACCAATGAATCTTGGGTCAGGCGGATTGTTTGGCTGATGTTTTGAATACTCAGACTTTTGGCCACCTTCCAAAGGGGGATGTGTATGCTCACAAGAACAACTTTCAACCGTTTGCCTGCCAGCATCATTGCATACTCACGGGTGTCTGTCTGTTCTGCAATCAGTTCTGTGTGTCCATGGAATTTTGAACCGGCAATTTTCAGCCCTGTTTTGGTGATGGGGCAGGTGACCAGACCGTCAATTTCATTATTTTTGGCAAGATTCACACCGGTTATGATATAATTTTCCATGGCTTTTCCTGTATCAATTGTGGGAAAAGAAAGGCCGGTTACATTCTCGGCAAGGTCGGACCCATTGATAATGGAGATTGTTTTTGAATCAGCAATGGCATTTGCAGGGTGATCCACGGCCGTAATATTAAGAGGAGCCGATAAAAATTTCACGGCTTTTTTAAGGATAGTGCTATCCCCGATGACAATTGGTTGGCACACCGAATAAATTTTGGGGTTGTTCAGGGCTTTTACAAGGATTTCCGGTCCAATTCCGGCGGGGTCTCCCATGGAAATACCGATAACAGGGCGGTTCAACATTGGTTTCATATATTTATCACTAAAGTTGAAAAGGGTTATTGTTAACAAATATTTAATATACCCTTTGAAAGGGAAAGTGTAAATAAAATTGAATGGAAAAATTGTGAAACCCTTGTGAAATTCAGGTTTGAGGAATATGAATATTTTTTATTTAAAACAAAGTAAAACAGAGTAAAATAGAGTAAAATGGAATAAATAAAAATCACTGTGATCCATGGGAAAGAGGTGAATAGTAAAAATCCCGTTGAAAAAGAACTAGTTGGAGAAGTGGCTGGAATTCCAAGAAATTTTTTTGTTTCACAAAAATTATTCTTTAAATTCAAGGTGATAAAAAATTATGCCAGGCTGAAATCTCATCTTCTGTTAACACGCTTTATCCGAGTTGACCCAAAAATCATATTCGAATAGAAAAGTCTATAATTTTTATTTTATCCGTTAGATTCTCTTTAATTGTTTTATTTCGCTGTATTAATTAAAAACTAAGCATGATTTTGAAGGAAAGGTGTTTTTGTCAACAAATGGAATTGTCCTGGGAAAAAGTTAAGTTTCAAATCAAAAAGTCAATACCTGATCATAGTTACCGGATGTGGATAGACCCTCTGGCGCTTCTAGGATATGATGCCACCGGTATAACATTGTCCACACCAAATGATTTTTTTATCAAGCGAATAAAAGAGAATTATCTGGATATATTTAAACACGAATTTTTAAATCTTGGCCACTCTGTCAATATTGAGTTCCAAACATGTGGGAAAAAAGAGGTCAAAGGACCCAAAAAAAAGAAGAACCAGAAAAAAGCCCAGCAAAAAGATATGTTTGGCAGCTCCTACCCGACCAGGACAGTCCGGTCCCAATGGAAAAAACCGGAACAGGCAACGCTGCCGGGCCTTGATGCTTCCTTTAATGGCGGCCGAATGCTGAAGAAAGGGTATACCTTTGATGATTTTGTTGTGGGGGATAACTCCAATTTTGCCTACTCCGCTTCCCTTTCCCTTGCCCAGGGAAAGACAAACGGGGCAGGGATTTTGTATCTGTTAGGCAAAACAGGACTTGGAAAAAGTCATTTGTCCCAGGCTGTGGGGCACCATATGATTGCCAATAACAGATCCAACAGGGTTTATTATGTGACTGCCGAGGATTTTACCAATGAAATGATTTTTTCCTTGAGAAATCATACCATTGACAGGTTTAAGGAAAAATACCGAAGAAAATGTGAGGTGCTGATTTTAGAAGATATTCATTTTTTATCCGGTAAAATTGCTACACAGAAAGAACTTGCCATAACCCTGGATTATCTGCTTGATGCTGATAAAAAGATCATTTTTTCCGGGTGTGAACTGCCCGATGAAATACCCAAGCTCAATGATCAGCTTAAATCCCGGTTGAGTATGGGACTGGTTACGGAGATTGAGGCACCTGATTACAAGACCCGGCTTAGAATACTGCGAAAGAAAACCAATGCCCTTGGGTGTAAGGTTCCGGTGATGGTGAATGAATACATTGCACAGGAACTCTGCGACGATGTGAGGCAATTGGAAAGCGGTCTCTTCGGTGTGGTGGCAAAGGGGCAGATCATGAATCGGAATATTGATATTGAGCTTGCCAAAAGTGTTCTGGACAATATCACCAAAAACCGGAAGCGGATCAACATTGATTTGATTAAACAATTGGTTTGCAATGAATTTTCCATATCTGAAAAGGACATCATGTCCAAATCCAGGAAACGGGTAATTGTAAAGCCTCGGCAGGTTGCCATGTTTCTTGCCAAAAAATACACAGATCAGCCCATCAAAAAAATAGGTTCCAGTTTTAAAAAATACCATGCAACGGCAATTTATTCTGTAAATGCCATTGAAAAGGAAATCAAACAAAAAGGGGTTTTGTTTGAGCAGATCAATTATATTTCCAAAAAAATCGAAGCAGGCAAATTTTAGATGGGCCTGTCCCCAGCCACCTTACGTTCCCTTGAAAAAATAGTCGGAAAAAAATACCTAACCACCCAAAAAGAAGAACTCCTGTGCCATTCCTATGATGCCACAGGACAATCCTTTTTACCGGATGCCGTTATTTTTCCTGAAACCCGGGAGGAGGTTGCCAACATTTTTAAACTGGCCTCCCAAAAAAAAATACCCATTATTCCCAGGGGCAGCGGGTCAGGTATGACCGGCGGGGCGATACCGGTTCAAGGGGGGGTGGTCTTGGTGACCAGCCGTATGAACCGGATCATTGAAATTGACGAAGAAAATTTTATAGCCAGGGTTGAACCGGGTGTGGTTGTTTCTAAAATCCATAGTGCCTGCGAAGCCCGGGGCCTTTTTTATCCGCCTGATCCGGCCAGCTCTTCTGTCTGCACCATTGGCGGAAATGTAGGTGAATGCGCCGGGGGACCCCGGGCAGTTAAATATGGGGTAACAAGGGATTATGTCCTGGGCCTTACGGCTGTCATACCTTCTGGTGAGATCATTAAAACAGGGGTGTCAACTGCCAAGGGTGTGGCCGGATATGACCTTACCCGGCTCATTGTGGGGTCTGAAGGGACACTGGCCGTGGTCACCGAGGTTATTTTAAAATTGCTGCCAAAACCCAGGGCAGTAAAAACATTGGCAGTTTTTTTTGACAGCATGGAGAAAGCGGCTAAAACGGTATCCTCTGTTATGAAACAGGCCATTATACCCAGGTGTGTGGAATACATGGATGAAGCCTCCATCAATCTTGTAAGAGAATTTCTTTCCTTTGAACTGCCAAAAACAACCCGGGCATTATTGATACTCGAACTGGACGGCCATGAAGATCAGGTTGAAAAAGAGGCAGAACAAATCAAAGGTTTTTGTCACCGGGCAGGGGCCATTGACCTTCTTGTTGCTGCTGATCAGGCTGAAGCGCAAAAGTTGTGGGAGGCCAGAAAAGCATTGTCTCCTGTTCTCTATAAAATTGCTCCCAATAAGATCAATGAAGATATTGTGGTGCCCATTTCAAAAATATCTGAAATGGTGGAAATTACCGGGAACATTCAGAAGGAATCTGGCCTGACCGTGGTAAGCTTCGGCCACGCAGGGGACGGTAATATTCATTGCAATATCATGTATGATAAAAAAGATAAGGATCAAGCAAAAAGGGCTGAAAAAGCAGTGGATGATCTCTTTCGCGCCACCCTTGAGCTAGGAGGGACCATCACGGGTGAGCACGGTGTAGGCATTACAAAAATGAAATATCTTCCCAGTGAAATCGGCAGTATTGAGCTTGAAATCATGAAGGAGATTAAAAAGGTGTTTGATCCGGACAGTATTTTAAATCCAGGAAAAATATTTTCCTGATACCGTTTTCTAGTGGGGTTTTGCAGCATAATCATTGTGGAGCAATAGTTTTTCAAGGATATCTATTTTCGGGTTCTTGGCCTGCATGACGCAGCAGCGTATCGAAATCGAACAATAGGTTGAGCATAGTTTATTCTTTTTGTTGTACTCACCAAAACAATCCGGCACGTCAATGGAGTCTTTCTTTCCGTCATTTGCCATTAGAGTTCGGCTCAAGTGTTTTATTTCCATATAATTTCCATTAATTCATTTATAGATAATAGGTCAGAGACTAATAGGTTTCAATGCGAACCATTGATTCCAGTTTTTCGACCAGGGGGACCAGGGTCTGTTTTTGGTTGGCCGATACCGTAACCCCCTGGTTCAGGAGCCATCGGTTGTCAAATTGTTCCAGATCAACCTGATCCAGTTTGTTAAATACATAAAGTGTCGGTATTTTATCAAGATCCAGTTCCGTCAAGATTTTTTCAACAGAATTTTTTTGCTGTATATATCTTGGATTGGAAATATCTATCACGTGTAGGATGATATCAGCCTCGGATAATTCCTCCAAAGTAGCATGGAATGCTTCCATGAGTTCCTTGGGCAGGTTTTGGATAAAACCGACTGTATCAGTGATAATGACTTCCGTATCCCTTGGAAAACGCAGGCGTCTGGAAGAAGGATCCAGGGTGGCAAACAACCGGTTAGCAGCTATGATTTTGCTCTGGGTCAAGGTGTTCAGCAGGGTGGATTTGCCGGCATTGGTGTATCCGACAATGGAGATGACGGGCAGATCCTTTCTTTTCCTCTTAGATTTCTGCTGGGTTCTCTGCTTCCTGATTTTAAGGATCTCTTTTTTTAACCGGGTGATCCGGTCCCTGACCCTGCGGCGATTGATTTCAAGTTTTGTTTCTCCTGGTCCCCTGCCGCCGATACCCCCGGTAAGACGTGACATGGCGGTATTCCGGGTGATAAGTCTGGGTAATAAATATTCCATCTGGGCCAGTTCCACCTGGAATTTGCCATCCCTTGATTTTGCCTGTTTGGCAAAAATATCCAGGATCAACTGGGTTCTGTCAATAACTTTCATTTCAACAAAATCGGTAATGGACCGGATTTGTGACGGGGTCAGCTCCCTGTCAAATACCAGCATGGTGGCATGGTTCTGAATGGCCTTGATGACCAGGCTTGACAATTTGCCTTTTCCCACGACAAACTTGGAATCAATTTTTTGACGCCGCTGGATAGCGGTGCCAATCACATTAATCCGGCTTGTTTTGCAAAGCTCTTTCAGCTCTTCAAAGGAGGCATAGGCCTCCTTTGGATTTTTTGTGGTGGCATTGATTAAAAAGGCATTTTCCTGCCCTGTCTCGGGCCTGTGCAGGGCATTTTTTTTGGTCAGTTCCAGTTCCAGGTCATAAATTTGGGCCTGGCAGTTAATATCCAATTGGGCAATGGATGTTCTTGGTAAAACCTGGTAGGGGTCTTTTGTTTCATCGGGGAGGACATGGCCTGAATAAACATTGCCCGGGGTTCCATCGGGTAATATGCAGATGGCGGTGATATAATCAAGGCGCAACAGGGCAAGGTCGGTGAGGTCATCCCGTGTTAATTCTTCATCACTAAGATGGGTATGGATACACCGCAGCCCTTTGAGTCGGCCCGGGCCTGCCATGTAATCTGAAGTGACCGGGATAACAATTCTATGGGGCTCTCCGGCTATGACACAGACTATTTTTCCGTTCCTGTCAATCATCAGGCCGAGCTGTCGACGGATTTCATGACTGATCTCCACCAGTTCCTCGGCAATTTCCGGTGCCAGGATAAATTGAGGGGGGGATTTCAGGGTGTACAGCTCTTCAATCCGCTTGATCTGGGTATTTCTAAGGCCTGTTGTGCTGCCGTATACTATTTTTTTCATTCAAATCCCTGGTAGGAGTCTGGAGCCAGTTCCTCAAAGCGGGTGTATTGCCCGTGGAAATGCATCAACGCGACTCCTGTGGCACCGTTTCTGTTTTTGGCAACAATGATTTCGGCGGTTCCTTTTTTGGGATTATCAGGTTCTTTGTTGTAAACCTCATCCCGATAAATAAAGGCGATGATATCCGCATCCTGCTCAAGGGCACCGGACTCCCGTAGATCCGACATCATGGGGCGTTTATCCGCCCGTTGCTCCAGCATACGGTTCAGCTGGGAAAGGGCGATGACCGGAATATTCAATTCCTTGGCAAGGGCTTTGAGGGACCTTGAAATTTCTGCAATTTCAAGGTCCCTTCGGTCCGAGCGAAAGGGTGCTTTCATCAGCTGGAGGTAATCGATGATGACAAGGCCTAATTCTCCATGTTTCTGGTAAAGTTTTCGGGCCTTGGCCCGGACATCCATAACGGTGAGATTGGGGGAGTCATCAATGAATATGGGCATCTCATTGAGGATTCCTGCGGCATCCGTGGCATTCTGCCAGTCATCCTGGCTGATAAAACCGGTACGAAGCCTGTTTGAATCTATCTTTGCTTCAGAGGTCAACAAACGCATGGAGAGCTGGTCATTGGACATTTCAAGGGAAAAAACAGCCACGGGTTTTCTTTCTATCAATGCCACATTTCTGGCAAGGTTCAGGGCAAAAGCTGTTTTTCCCATACTTGGCCTTGCCGCAAGAATGATAAGATCCGAACCCTGGAGGCCTGATGTAATTGCGTTTAGCCGCGGATAACCCGTATCAAGACCGGACAGTCCGCCATCCTTACCCTGCTGCTCCTCCAGTTGATCGATGTTTAAATTGATCAGTTCTCCCAGGCTCTGGAAGGCCCCGCTTTGCTTTTTTTCGGAAATATTAAAGATAGAGGATTCGGCAAAATCAATAATTTCTTTGAAATCCCCCTTGTCTTCAAGACAGCGTTCAATGATATTAGAAGAGGAATCTATAAGTTCGCGCAGGGCTGCCTTTCCCCTGATGATCTTTGCATAAAGAAGGGCATTGACCGCAACGGGTGCGGCATCGGAAATGGATGCAAGATAGGCGGCTCCGCCAATGCTTTCAAGTTCGTCCTTTTCATTGAGTGCATTGGCAACCGTGACAAGGTCTGCAGCTTCTTCCCTGGTTGCCAATTCAAGGATGGCCCTGAATATTTTTTTGTGGGCGCCCCTGTAAAAATCCTCGGGTGTTAAAATTTCAGTAACATCCAACAGGTTGTTATTATTGATAAAAATAGCGCTGAGGAGGGATTCTTCCGCATCTGTATCATGGGGAGGGGTTCTATTTAAAAGAGGATCGGTTTTTGGGATGTTTTTTTTGAGCACAGTTCACTTCAAATTAGGCCGGCAAACTGCCCGGCTGTTACCGGGCAGTTTGCTGGGGATTATCTTATTTTTCTTTTTCTTCTGCAATTACCTTGACGGTAATTTCAGGCTCGACATTTTTGTAGAGACGAATGGGGACCTTGTACTCGCCGAGTTCCTTAATGGGCTCTGCAAGGAGGATGGCGCGGCGTTCAACCAGTACATCCTGACTGTTGAGTGAGTCTTTGATGTCATGGCTTGTAACAGAACCGTAAAGGCGGACATCTTCATGGACCTTGGCTTTAATTGTACATACAACGTCCTTGACTTTACCTGCCATTTCTTCGGCAAGCTTTCTTTCCTTGGCAATCTGAAGCTCAAGTTTTGCCCTTGTCTGCTCCATGATTTTTCTATTCTGGCGTGTGGCAAGAATAGCTTTTCCCTGGGGCAGAAGATAGTTACGGCCGTATCCGGCTGCAACCTCACACTCTGAACCTGCGATACCAAGTGTATCAATGGTTTCTTTTAATATAACTTTCATTTAAACCTCCAAAAAGGATCAGCCCTTGTTTAATCCGGGCTGACTTTTAATTTTCTTTTATCACTTTTGTGTACCAAGTTTTCTAAAATTGATCCAGTTGTCAAAAAAGCCAAGGCCGATGACAAGTATTAAAAAGTATAACTGAACTGCAATAAGACTGTAGCAGAACACCTTGAGGGCAGCAGGGGATCTTTTAGTTTGAAAAAAAAATGATACAACAGCAATTCCTTGAAAAAAATAAACAAGCATTAAAGCGATCAGACAATTGATGCTGACATATTTGGGTGCTTCCATGGGTAGAAACAAAATAGCCCCCAGAACAATAACTATCCAGACAAGATACTCAGGGGCCTTATATTGATTCAGGTTTTCCATGCTTTTGAGCAGGATTCCCTTTCTCAACAACAGCTTTTTGATGATCAGGATATTCATCCACATGGTTGCCATAAATGACACTGCGAACATTCCTGGCATAATAATCAGAAATGTCGAATTCAGCATTTCAATCTGGTCCTGTTGGATTCCCATGTCCGTGTAAAGCTGGGCAGTCAGGCTGAAATAGCGGGTTAGATAGTCGGAGACAACTGCGGTCATGGTTTGACCCTGAAAAATTGTGTAAAGAACAAAGGCGGCAAAGGCAGAACCCATAACTCCCAAACCAGTGAGAATCATGGTTCTTTCTATGCCAAGATGTCTTTCAATACACTCTCCGAGAAAAAAGCCCGTCATCAGAAGCGATCCAAAATAGAGTATGTCAAATGCAAGTCCCTGTGTCATAATCAGCAGCACTAAAAAACTTATGGCCACAATTACAACGCTGCTGTTTCTTCCTAATTTCAGCCTGTAAAATAGAACAGGCAGGGGAAGGAACAGCAGTGCAAACACCCCCAGCAGGGGAAATGCAAAAATGATTGCAAAAATCATTATGCAAAAAGAGATCCCCATTATAATTTCTTTCACGACAAGGGGGGGTGTTATGATACCAGTCACCTGAAATACTCCAGCTAATTATCTTTTATTAATGCATGGGGCGGCCGACAAACGGCAGCAGTGCTATTTGACGGGATTGTTTGATCGCCAGGGACAGTTGACGCTGATGTTTAGCGCATGTTCCCGTGATCCTTCTGGGCATGATTTTACCCCGTTCAGTGATGAATTGCCTCAACGCTTTCGGGTTCTTGTAGTTGAGTTCAAGACCATTGTCTACACAGAATCTACAGATTTTTTTCCGCTGATAAAATCTGTTTTTTCCGCCACCTTTTTGATTTCTATACATGATAATTCTCCTTCAATCTTAAATCAATCCTGAACTTCTTTGGGTTCGTCTGCTTTTTCGGCTTCTTCTGAAG
>PIVS01000987.1 GCA_003353855.1 Desulfobacteraceae bacterium | reverse complement strand
ACAGGGAATCAAACCAGGAGGAGGCGGTAATGACACCGGAAAAAGTCAATTGCTGGGAATTTATGAACTGCGGCCGGGGGCCGGGCAACACCCAATCCAAATGTGACCAATGTCCTGCTACAAAACCCTCTTCCCTTGACGGGTTTAATCAGGGGATAAGCGCGGGGCGGGCCTGTTGGCTTGTGGCCGGCACCTTCTGCAATCAAAAGGTGGCCGGTACCTATGCCGAGAAAAAAAAATCCTGCATGGAATGTGAATTTTATCGGGCAGTCAATAAAAGCCCCGGCGAGACATGGCTTTCCATTGAAAATGTGGATATTTTTGCCTTTACCCACCGGGGATTGACCAAGAGGGTTAATGAAGACCGGTATCTGATCCGGCAGATGGATGATAAATCTTTGCTTTTGGCAGTTGCCGACGGCCTGGGGGGGGATGTGGGAAGTGATTATGCCGCCGAGATTGTCAAGGCCAGCCTTGTGAACCTTGGCAGTCTGACCACGGGCCGGGAAAAGGATGAACTCATCCAGATGGCCCTGGAACTGGATCGAATTATCTGTGATCGGGCGGAAAGCGACCCTTCTCTGGAAGGTATGGCCACCACCCTTGTCTGTGGTGTATTGAAGAATGACCATGTTCACTGGCTCAATGTGGGGGATTCCAGGCTCTATGTTTTCAGAGAGCATCGGTTGATCCAGGTGACCGACGACCAGACCCTGGCAAAATTTTTAGTGGATGAAGGAGAACTTACCCCGGAACAGGCCCGTGACCACTATTCCTACGAGATCCTGGACCAGTGCGTGGGATATGGGGAATGCCGGCCCGAGACTGCCAATTTTAAAGTTCAAAAAGGGGATATCCTGATTTTATCCACGGACGGGCTTTATAAAATGGTGCCCGAAAAGGAGCTTACAGCTATTCTCACTGTCCCCTCCTCCATCCGGGATCAAGCCAAGAGACTGGTCAATGCAGCCCTTGATTTTGGAGGAAAGGATAATATTACCATTGTGATGGCCAAAGTAAATCAGACTCTGTCAGCA
>PIVS01000043.1 GCA_003353855.1 Desulfobacteraceae bacterium | reverse complement strand
CTTTCCACAATTTTTTTGGGCAAAACCAGGGTCCCGATATATCCTTCATACTGGTCGGTAATAGTAAGGGGCTGGTCAAAGAGGTGGAGAATAGTCAAAGGCCCTGTTGCCTTTCCCTTGGCGAATCTGGCGGTGTTTTCCAGGGTGTCGATGGCCGCTCCCCAAACGGTAATGTCTTTCATGACAATGGCCCGTTTAAAGTCTTCCCATTGGTAGGCCGGGTCATTAATCAGTTTTAGTACACAGTCATCTAAGAATTTGGCAACCTCGGGTCTGGCATAGACCCGTCCAAACCCCAGCAGGGGGTTGGCTCCCATTTCCGGTGTTTCGCCGGCCTTGGGCATGAGCCCTTCCCCCAGGCAGACCATGATGGCATGGTTTTCAGGCAGGGTCCGGGACAAATACCAGAGGCTTTCGCTCATGGCATAGGCAGATATGGCATCGGCATCTTTTTTAACCAGGTTGAGACCTTTTTTATCCAGGCCGGCCCCTTCACCATAACGGCCAAAGAGCTTGGTCCCCAGGGAGGTGACAGCCGAGGTCATGGCCAGCATTTTTTCCGTCCTGTTATCCACAAATGAGATGGAGCCAACCATTTCGTCCCCGGGCGTTCCCTTGATCCACTCAATTGTGACATCTTCAAGCCATAGATGCAGCCTGCCGAGAATAGGGCGGGTATCAAAGGCCCACTGGGAGATCAGATTTTTTTGCTTCATGGGTATCGTGTCCATTTTTGCTCCCTTTTGTGAAAATGAGTTTTTTAATTGACAAGTACCATTTACCGGGAAAATCTGTCAAGATTTATGGTAACCTTCCCCGGGGGGTGAGCCGGAAATAATACCCCGGTCCCTTTATCGTGACCCTAAACAGCTTTTTTTGTCTCCTCATCATTTTCCTGGATCTCTTTTACCTGGCGGCTGATCTCACCGGCAGAGGCAATATTTGAAAAATTGCTCATGGTCTGGGTCATAAGGGCCACCATTTCATGTGAATTGGCCCAGGTCTTTTGATGTCTGGTTCAACTCCGCGGCATTGGCCCCTTTAAACATCCGCTCCATGGTATGGGTATGGCTTGAAATCTTTTCATTGGAGGCCATGGAATCCCAGTACCAGGTGTAATTATCCTTGGCCATCCGGATAAACATAAACATGGAAAATGCGCCGAGGACACCCAGGCCAATGTCCAAAGAGGTTCCGCTATAAAAACCCCAGGCAGTAATTGGTAAAAGAATGGCCAGGGTAAATACCCGGGCATAACCCATCCCGGATCTACTGGGATAGTCAGCGAGCGAATATCAATTATTTCGCTGGTATTGGACACAGTAGGTCCTGAGATTTTTTGATTCAAACCCCCAATCAGATTGTTCCAAAACCTGAATTAAGGCTGTGTGAAGATCAAAGGTCATGGTCTACAAATCAGGGGGGGGGGGCATAATCAGCCTTGGTTTGGAGAATGAATTCCATATTTTTTTAATTTTTCGTAGAGAGTGCTTCGGCTAATACCCAAGCTTGTAGCAGCTGCGGTTTTATTCCAGTTACATTCATATAGGGCCTGACGAATTAAGTTTTCTTCATTGGCGGTGAGAACTTTCATTTTTTTTGTGGGCATGGAGTTCATTTTTTGAATTAATTGGTTTGGTAAATCGGACATAAATATTTTGTCAGACTTTGACAAAGTAACAGCATGTTCAATACTATTTTCGAGCTCTCTTATATTACCGGGCCAACCATAATCTAAAAGTAGTCGCATGGCCTCAGGGTTTATCCCATTAATTTTCTTTTTTTGTTCAACTGCAAATTTTTTAAGAAAAAATTTTGCCAATAAAGAAACGTCATTTTTTCTTTCACGTAATGTCGGTAAATCAATTGGAATGACGTTCAATCGGTAGTAAAGATCCTCCCTGAAGTTTCCATTTTTAACTTCTTCTAGAAGGTTCCTATTTGTTGCGGCCAATACTCGTGTATTGATTTTGATTGATTGATTGCCCCCAATTCGTTCAATTTTCTGGCTTTGTAATACCCTTAACAGCATTGTTTGGGCTGATAATGAAATTTCACCTATTTCATCCAAAAACACTGTACCTCCACTGGCCTGTTCAAATCGTCCTGTTTTGCGCAGAACTGCTCCAGTGAATGCACCTTTTTCATGACCGAATAGTTCGCTCTCAAGCAATGTCGCTGGATAAGCTGAACAGTTAATTACAATAAAAGGTTTATATGCACGACTGCTTACATCATGGAGTGCTTTAGCCACCATTTCTTTCCCCGTACCACTTTCACCTTGTATCAGAACGGTCGCATCGGTTGGAGCAACATCCTCAATCAATTTATATACAATTTGTATTTTAGGATCTTTGCCCACCATTCCTCTATATCCGGAAACCTTATCGATTTTACTTTTTAGTCCTTTGATTTCTTTATCATATTCAGATGCCCTGTAAACTGCTCCGGAAGCTTGTTTAAGTATCAAATTAATAACATTCATTTCGGTTTTTACGCAGGCACAATCATCCGGGCACGAAATGAGAACTGCACCTAAAATCTGCTTATGATGGTGAAACGCAAATATTGCCATCCGTGTAGATTTCTTAAGATCCTCTGGAAGTAGCAACGCTTCGATTTCATCATCCTTTAAAAAAATGAGAGAGTCAATGTTGTCTGTTATATTGTGTAGGAGATCAAAAGTTTCTTTTCCCAGTGAAATGAAATTGTTTTCTATTACAAGGTAAGCCATTTTTTGTTCATTATCAAAAATGATCATCGACAGATCCTTGCATTCAACAATATCTTGAAGCGTTTCAACTAAAAAGGAGCATATTTTCTTCAAGTCCGGCAGGGCGGCAATTTTCTGAGATACTGAAAACGTTGTCATCATTTGCTTATGAGCTCTATCAAGATCCTTGTTTTTTTGTTCTAGTCGTTGGTTGTATTTTTTTAATTTGGTCGTATACTCTGTAATTCTTTCTAACATCGCATTGTAGGCAGCGGTCAGTTTGTTGACTTCAGCGAGTCCTTTAACATCAAGCCGTATATCAAGATTTTCTTCATCGATATCTTTTACAGCATTCGTTAATTTAATGAAGGGTTTAAGCAGGTGTGATATTAGAAAGTGGCTAAATACAAGAGTAACAATCAATACCGCTAAGGTAATCATTGTCATCTTAATGCTAAGCTGCTTTACCTTGAGCCTATAAGGTTTTTCAGAAATACCCAATCTCAAAATACCAGCCTTTTCTTCAAAAATTGGCCATCGGATATCAATAAATCTTTTATTCGTTTCGGAAACTAGTTTGGCCACATTGTTATTGTGAGAATCTATATTAATGAGCTTTACAGGTACACCGTCAGAAAAAGTGTGTACTAACACTTTTTGATTGTTGATTATAAAAAGATATGAGACGGATGACTCGGTCTGCATTTGATCATCTAAGATTTTTTGTACGGCCACAAGGTCATTAATCAGAATTCTATCTGTCACGTCTAAGGCTAATTTGTGGGCTATATTTTCAGCCCTTGCTATCGCTCCGGACAAAAGAGTCGTACTGTAATTTCCAATAACAAGTTGTGATACAACGATACCGGTAAAAATGACAAGAAGTGCTACAGTAAGAAGTAGCATTGTCTTAAGGCTTTGGAAAAATTTAATATTCATTGGAAAATGTGGCACTATTTTTGATGTACCTTTGTAAACATAATTTGAACATTTTTATACCATTTTTCATGCGGCAATTCGAATCGATCAATGACTAAATTGTTGAGTATTTTTTTTCCATTTTCAGATTTATGCATTGTTAAAATAATCTTTTGGATACTATCCTTTAATTGGGACTGTAAAAAAGATGAGGCTACTAAAGGAGGGCTACCAAAGTTCTCTGATTTTTTAATAACACGAGTTTTAGATGTAAAATAGGGATTCTTTGCATTATAGAATTCCCACTTGTGCCCATCGACCGTAGCCCCGTCAACAAGACCCTTAGCAACTGCAAGAATAGAGTTATCATGACTATAGGTGTAGGTGACACGATTAAAAAATGAATCAGGGGCTTCGTTTTTTTGGTATAACCAAAAACGTGGGACTAAAGTACCGGTATTCGAATCAGGATCAGTGAATGCGAATATTTTTCCTCTGAGATCTTCCAAAGAATTGTATGGGGAGTTTTTTTGTACAATTAGATAAGACTGGTAATATGGTTTTCCTCTGACAATTGGTGTAGCAAGGCCTTCAAATTTATATTTTTCTTGTTCATTTGCATAGGGTCCGGAACAAACAAAGGCCAGGTCAATCAATCGTTTAGGGAAGAGTTCATTAATTTCTGAATAAGTTTTTCGTTGAATTAAGACGATCTCGTAACCAACTTTTTCGCCGATATAATTTAATAGTTCTTCATAATATACAAGGGTTTCTTTTGGGGATACCATTGCAGCGACAGCTACCCTAAGCTGTTTAGGGAGTGCTGCAGAAATATTTTGCGATTCTGGTACCAATTTTTCGCTTAGATCTACAAATTTGTATTCATTACTTTTTTCACATCCCCAAATTAATAATGCGAGTATAAAAAATAATGGTAAAACTAAAGTATACTTAATTTTTTCCATATGTCACATTCCCCAAAACCTTAATAAAAAAACAAAGTGCAAATCACATGCCACATCTCTTTAAATGCAAAAGCTGAGAAAATATCCATCAAAAGCAATTCTGCTTACTTCAAAAGGCGTTTAGATTCTCATGTGTTATCCGTACGACATTGTTTTGCGTCCGTTTGCGTCCGATTTTCGGATGACTATAACATGTTGAATTAACATATATATTTAATTTTGTCAACAAATGTCGTCCGAAATCCGGACGTTTTAGCTATTCTCATGATTGCATGTTACCTAGATCAATGTTTCGATAATTGCAGTCGTATTAAAATTATCGAATAACCTCCACAGATGTAGTTTTAGACCGATTCTGCTCATCTATACTTTAAGGATATAGAGACAAGGGATCAGCCTTTTATTTCACAGGCACACTATTTGCTGTTTAAGGCAGCATTGTACAGCTTGAATAAAAATAAACTGATGCAGAAAAGGCCTCGGAGTAACAATATGAAAAAAAGGGTGATCCTGATAAGTAAGAAATCAAAGGAACTAAATCAGATAGATGCTGTCCTATCTAAAAATAAGTACCGATCACATCTAATTGAGGGTATTGAAAATCTGGATACCGCTTTGACAGATATCTTCTGTAATTGCGTCATTCTGGATTTAGATTCAATTATTATTGATAACCGGACTATCCGGGAATTAACCATTCAGTATCCTCATATTTATTTTCTATGCATATCTAAAGATCGATTTCATCCAGAGCTAAAAGATGCCATTTGCTACCATATTTTTGCCTGTTTAACAAAACCGTTGGATTATGATGAGCTGCTTTACTGGCTCAAATGTATTGATACTGAAGCAAATTCAAGTTCGTATAATAAAAAGGAAAAAGATGAACAAAGTTAATAGTAACTACTTAAACGGAGGGAAAATGGAAAAAGAAAAATCAATATCCCTGATTTCTCATTTTTTGAAAAATAAAGGCTTGTCACGTCGGTCCTTTATGAAAGCCACCGCAGCAACAGGTGCAGCCGTTACAGTTGGTGGCGGTATGCTGCCACAGATGAAAGCATTGGCTGAAGCATCAGGCGAAACCAGGAAAGATCAGGGCAAATGGCTTCCCGCAACTTGCCAGGGTTGCACCTCTTGGTGCTCCAAGCAAGTTTATGTTATTAATGGCAGAGCTGTTAAGGTGAGAGGCAATCCACACTCAAAAGTAAATTTAGGTGCAGGTTGTCCACGGTCTCATCTGGCATTACAGCAGGTTTATGATCCTGATCGGATCAAAACACCAATGAAGCGAACAAATCCCAAAAAAGGTCGAAATGAAGACCCTAAATTTGTTTCCATCACCTGGGATGAGGCTCTTAATACTATCGCCGATAAAATAATGGAGCTGAGAAATGATGGTGAGACACACAAATACATGCTGATGCGTGGACGTTACTCGTATATGAGAGATATTTTGTATGACAGGATGACAAAAATTATTGGGTCTCCAAATAACATATCTCATTCTTCCTTGTGTGCCGAAGCTGAAAAATTTGGCCCCTATTATACTGAAGGGCTGTGGGATTATCGTCAGTATGATGTTACCAACGCTCGATACATCCTTTTATGGGGTGCAGATCCCCTGGCCGCTAACCGCCAGGTCTCCTATTATTCTAAAGTCTGGGGAGAAGCTATCGATAGGGCAACCATCGCCATCGTTGAACCGAGACTTTCTGCAACGGCGGCAAAAGCAGATGAGTGGCTTCCGGCAAAGCCTGGTCAGGATGGTGCATTGGCCGTCGCCATCGCTTATGTTCTTTTGACAGAAGGGTTATGGTATAAGCCCTTCGTTGGCGATTTTATCGATGGGGAAAATCTTTTCGTTAAAGGTCAGCAAGTTGATGAAACTCTTTTTGAAGAAAAATTCACAAATGGAGTGGTCAAATGGTGGAATCTTGAGCTTAACGATAAAACTCCAGAATGGGCAGCCAGTATTACCGGCCTTGAAGCAGATCAGATCAGGAGAGTAGCCACTGAGTACGGGAAAGCGGCTCCACAAGCAATTTCCTGGTTGGGCGGTGGTCCATGTATGCAGGTAAGGGGTGGATTTACCTCCATGGCTGTTCATGCACTTAACGGTCTTGTGGGATCTGTTGATAATGTTGGGGGTACCCTTAAAGCGAATAAAGAATATACTAAAAAATTCCCAAAACCAGATGGTTTTATAGATGATATTGCTAAAAAGGGTAAAAAGCATGGAAAGATTGATCATAGAGGACGACTCCAATTTCCTTGTATGAAAAAAGGGAAACCCGGCAGTGCTGTAATCACCAACAATGCAGCCGAAGGGATTCTCAATGATGATCCCAATGAAATCAAAGTTGCAATTGCTTATATGAATAATTTTTCATTTTCAGCACCCCAGCCGGAAAGGTGGGAAAGAGCTTTATCCAAAATTCCATTCCTGGCTCATATCACGACGAATGCATCTGAATTTTCATGGTTTGCAGACATCTTGTTACCAGATACCCATCACATGTTTGAAAAGTGGGGATATGTCAAATCCCATGGTAATGGGCATAGACATGTCACCTTGATGCAGCCGATTATTGACAATGTATGGGATTATAAAACTGATGAAACAGAGATCCCCTGGCTGCTTGCAGAAAAGCTTGCAGAAAAGGGATTTGACAATCTGCTGCGTCATTATAAGACGTATAAAGATCCCGAGACAGGCAAGGAACCGACCAATGAGAAAGAGTTTGCTTTTTATGCATTGAAATATGCGACGCAACAACTTTGGGACCCGGCTCAATATAAAGGCGGTGATAAGTTCGATGGTTGGAAAGCTCTGGCAGAAAAAGGGGTTTGGAATTCAGCACCTTATCCGTTCAAGAAACGATGGGGTCATATGAAAACTAAAACCAAACAGTTTGAATTTTATAGTGAAACCTTAAAAGCGTCCTTAGAAAAACATGCCCATAAACATGAAACAACCATAGATGAGATAATGAAAGTCACAAACTACCTTGCAAGGGGTGAGATGGCATTTGTTCCGCACTATGAAGAACCTTATACACTTGGAGATGAAAAAGAATATCCTTTTATCCATGTGGATCATAAGTCCCGCCTCAATCGAGAGGGAAGATCCGCAAACTGCAGCTGGTATTATGATTTTAAGGATATCGATCCTGGAGACGAAGCCTGGGATGATGTAGCAAAAATTAATCCACTGGATGCCAGAAAAATTAATATTAAAAATGGTGATCAGATAAAGGTCTCCTCTCCTACTGGCAGTCTTGTTTGTACAGCAAAACTATGGGAAGGAGTAAGGCCTGGTACTGTTGCAAAGTGTTATGGACAGGGGCATTGGGTTTATGGCCGTCTGGCATCTAAAAAATTTGGGAAAGAGGCACGTGGCGGCAGCAGCAATGACATTATTCCGGCACAATATGAAGCACTAAGTGGTGCCTCGGCATATTACGGCGTCACCCGGGTTAAAATTGAAAAGGTATAAGGAGGAATAAATAATGCCAAGATACGCAATGGTTATAGATCTTCAAAGATGCGTCGGGTGCAGTGCCTGCAGTATATCCTGCAGGAATGAAAACAATGTGCCTGACGGGATATACTGGTCAAATAAAATTACTGAAACATCCGGGATATTTCCCAATGTTCGATATCATTACATTCCCACACTTTGCAACCACTGTGAAAATGCACCTTGTGTTAGAGGTTGCCCAACAGGTGCCATGCATAAGCTGGAAAATGGCATTACCATGCACAATCCAAAAAAATGTATAGGCTGTAAATATTGTGAGTTTAACTGTCCTTATGGTGTGATCTATTTTAACTGGACAAACCCTCACCAGCCCTGGAAAAGCCGTGAAAAAGTTTTAGAAGGTACCACCTCTCCAGCAGAAGAAGTAGAAAAAGTCGGTGGGAATACAATTCCCTATTACAATCCGGAAAGAGAAGAGACACTGCCGGGAATTCGCCCTAAAGGTGTGGTTGAAAAATGTACATTCTGCGACCACAGGGTGAAAAGAGGAAAATTGCCCAGGTGTGTGGACGCCTGCCCTGCCGATGCAAGAGTGTTTGGTGATATTAACGATCCAAACAGCAAGGTTCGGCAACTGCTGGGTAAGTTTAGGCCGTTCAGGCTCAAAGAGCAGGTCGGAACTGAACCCCATGTGTTCTACATAAGAGACTTTAACCCCGCAAACTATCAACCAAGCAAAGGAGGTATCTAATGAATCAGTCAAAATCTTCAAACAGATTGTTTTTTTCCTGGCTTGGTCTTCTGAGCATCCCTATCCTTATTGGATTATTTGCAGCTTTTAAACTTTTAACAGAAGGCCATCACCTTTTTAACGCAAATGATGTACTGCTTTGGTCATTACCATTGGGGGCATATATTTATCTGGCATTGGCAAGTTCAGGCTTGACTCTTCTGGCATCAATTTCATTGGTATTTGGCGTTAAGCGATACGAACCTTTTGCAAAAAGATTGGTTTTTCTTGCAATAGCAGCATTGCTTGGTGGTTTTATATCCATCGGGCTGGAACTTGGTAATGTCCTTAATATGGTGTATATCTTGTTCTCACCAAATCTTAGTTCGCCGATTTGGTGGATGGGCACTATATATAGTATTGAGCTGGTCGTACTGGTCCTGAAATTCCAAAGGATTCATGCAGGTGACTGGTCCAGCACGATAAGTAAAATTCTCGGTAAAATTGGTTTTCTTTGTGCTTTAATTGCACCTTTAATGATCGGATCAGTTTTTGGCCTTACAGAGTCAAGGGTAACTTATTTTGGACCGCTCATGTCTATATACTGTCTGTTCATGGCTATTCTCAGCGGATCTGCACTCTGTCTTTTCTACAACCTGATTCATGCACAAATTACAGGCAAAGGCATAGCGGACGATAAGAGTTCTTTGTTGAGGGAGTTAACCAGAATATTTACAGGATCTCTTGGTGCAGTTATAGTTTTGACCCTCATCAAGTTCTTTTTTGAAGGTTCAACCGTCATCCCAGAATTCTTAAATTATCATAAATATGCACAGGTTTTCGGCAGTATTGCCGGTATGAATACAGAAGTAATCCTGGGATTATTTCTGCCTTTTATTTTAATTTCCATACCAAAACTTCGTTATAACAACAGTACAAGAATGCTTACCTCAGCACTTGTACTTGTGGGAACAATGGCGATGCATATGGAAATTTTATTGGCAGGCCAGAGCCGCCCTGTCGGTCCTAAAGCGGAACAATTTCCTGATGTGATTTCTTATTTTCCAAGTATTTGGGAGTGGATGGTTTTTATGCTCTCCATTGCAGTTATGCTGCTATTGTTCTCCTTGGGAGAACGATTTTTGAAATTAGAGGCAAAGCCTGCTTGACTTGTGCCTGATTTTTTCATTCGGCTTTAACGACCTTCCCCGGATGAAAAAATCAGTATTTATCAAAAAAATTAGGATCGTAATGTTATAAAGGAGAAATTGTATGGATAGTGAAAACATTGTGTCGCAGGAGACAGCGAGACAGAATATCTACAAAAGTTTAGCAAATTTTTATCGATTACCCGAAGAATCCATTCTCACAAATTTGGATACTTTGTCTGAGCAACTGTCAAACCTGAATTCTGAGGCAGCATCCTATATAAGTTGTATGCAGACTGAACTGGATGAAAATTGTGATTTGGAAATGCTAAGAATTGAGTATACACGGCTTTTTATCGGGCCTTACAGCTTACCAGCAGCTCCATATGGATCTGTCTATACTGAAAATGAACGCAAAGTCATGGGCGATTCATCCATGGATGCAAAAAAAAGATATCAAAGTTTTGGATTAGATATTTCTAATAATATTAAAGAGGTTCCAGACCATATTGCTGTCGAACTTGAATTTATGTTTTTTCTAGTTTTTAAAGAAATTGAAAGCATCAAAGCCAATGACCCTGAACAAGCTCAGGAGATATTGTATCATCAAAAATCATTCCTTAGTGACCATTTGAATATGTGGGTACCCGATTTCACTGATTGTGTGATCGAGCATACCGGCACTGAATTCTATCGTAATCTTGCAAAAGTCACCAGGGTTTTTGTCGCAGAAGAAATTGAATACCTGGAAAGCGTCTTTATTGCTGTGACCCAGGCTTAAAGGATAAAGTATGGAATCTTTCGAATTTTTACTTGAGGAATCGTCTAAGATGCATGGGCACCTTTGTCCTGGTCAGGTTGTGGGTGTCCGGATGGGGATGCTGGGATGCAGACTTATCGGTCTTGATAACCCAAAAAGTCGAGAACAGATCAAACAGCTTCTTGTTTACGTAGAAATGGATCGATGTAGTGAGGTTGAAGGCAAATCTCAGGCTGGTTTTGAAAAAGGGATTGCTCTGAGTTGAATCCCGATGGGGAAGAGCATTAGTAAAAAAAGGCCAGCAGATAGCCGCAACAAGGCCCATACCGCTGGTGATGAAAAGAACACCTGTTGAGCGTGCTGCAGCCATTGCCCCTTCGGTAAAGGTATGGAAAAATTTTTCGGCCATGGATCCTGAAAGTTTTAGCGACAATAAGGTTTATCCATTTCGGTTGCATGGGGCTTATCATAAATGGGTCCCATGTAACGGAATTGTAAATATAGTTTGGTTTTAGCTTTTATTATAGGAGATTCTCTTGCTGGAGGACTTGGCTTTTGTTATAGGGATTCTCTTGCGGGAGAACTTGGTCCAGCCATTGACGTAAGAAATTATTGTAAAGAGAAGCATGATAAAAGCGCTGATTGCAATACATGGCCATATTCCGAGATTGAAGATGATAAAAGGAGCCAGTGCCGTGATAAGGCCTCCTCCCAGAAATGGTTCGTAGATCATCTGCTTGAAACCGAATGCCGTGGCTGTATCTGTTTTATACATGGGGTCAACCAGCCTGAGAAGCAGCAGGCCCATGGCTGTTACGCCTGTTTGCATCCCGTATTCGGTGATTCCCCGTTCAAACCAGTTGTTTGGGAACATTCTCGGGGCAATGACCAGAGTTGCAAATAGCATCCAGGCTATGCCGGTGAACATGATAATGACAAAAGGCCAGAGATTTTCAAAGAAAAGATCCAGGCGGATAGCGCCGATGGCGGAAATGACGAGAATGTCCAGGGAAAATCCCAGTATCCGGTCAAAGGTATCCCGGTCAAAATATTGATCAATTTTGAAGGGGGTGGAAACGGCTTGGATTATCAGTCCCCCAATCATGGCCATGGGAAACAGGGGAAAGCTGGCCAGGATTGGATGAAGGCTCTGAACTCCTTGGAGCATGATCCATCCTAGGATAATGGCAATGCCTATGATGGCGAAGTGGAATGTAAGGGGTTCAATAGCTTCGGTGGCCACGGTGGCGGTGGCAATGGAAAAACGTTTTTTTTGGGGGATCAGCCCGATTCTTTTATAAGTAGGGATACCTTTTTCTTCATTAAGAAAGACACAATAGCCTTTGCGGATAGCAATATTGATCATGATAATGCCGAATACCACAGCCGAGATAAGCCCCACGGTGGCAGCCATCTGAGCCAGGTCTGAGCCGGCTTTAAATCCGATTTGTTCAAAAACAGGCCCCATGCCGGCGGCAGTTCCGTGACCGCCGGAAAACCCGATTTCAACGATACATGAAAAGACCGCAGGTGTGTTGAATAAGGGGGTCAGGACCAGAACGCACACAAGCATGGCAATGAAATACTGGCCCATGCCCGCAACCATGCCGAAGCAGAGTTGGGGGCCGCCGATATTCCAGAGATTGCTGGGCTTAGGAAGACTGACTCCCAGGAAGAGGGATGCAAATACTACATTAATTAGGACTCCAGGAATTTGCTCCCAATATTTGAACATCCATTCAGGAATAAAATTAAGGCCGAAGGGACCGCAAAGCAAGATTACAAAGCCTGCAATGATGGAAGAGGGCAGGAACAGCCGCTGGAAAATTCCGACCCGGACCCGGAGGGATTTGCCAATCAGGAGAAAAACGCTAAGCACGCAAACACTGAAAAAAAGATCAAATACATTATCCATCGCACAACCTTCTTATTAAAAATTATCTTAAGGGGTAAAGATTTTGATAAAAAAATAAATAAATATGTCAAAAATTAAGGATTGTGTCAAGTTTTATGGGGAAATTTACTTGTACCGGCTATTTGTGCCGGATTATCTTTTCTAGGAAAAACTGATTCTGGGGCCTGGTTTGGGGCAGGAAAGAAAAGAAACCGGGGTGCTGGCGAAATATTGCTTGAATTCCAGGCTGAACTGGGCGGAACTTTCATAGCCCACCCGGGTGGCGGCTTCGTTGACCATAGATAATCCTGGCAATCCTATGCCTATTGCTCCAATATGTGAACTGTCATGATTTTAAATAAACCAGATGAATGCCTCGGGAAAACATGATACCCTGGACAGGTATGGGAGAACTAATTTATCAGGAGATAGGAAAAATGAAACCATTGCCCAGGATTTTGTTCTGTATTTTATCTGTGATCGGCCTTGCTTTTTTAGCCGGGTGTTCCAAACCTGACATCGGGCTTGTGGAAACAGGGCTCAGGCCCTGCCCGGGGAGCCCCAACTGCGTATCCAGCCAGGCCAAGGATGATGGCCATTTTATTGAGCCCCTGAACTATGGGATCTATGGAATCAGCCCTGGTGCTGCCCATGATATTCTGGAGAAAATGGTGTCCAGCCAGGACGGCGCTGCCCTGATCCTGGCAGAGCCGGATTATATCCATGCAGAATTTCGGACAAAAATCTTTGGGTTTGTGGATGATGTGGAGTTCTGGTTTTCCCAAAAACAGGACCTGATTCATGTCCGTTCTGCCTCGCGCCTGGGGTATTCAGATTTTGGGGTGAATAAAAAACGGGTGGAGATGCTCAGGCAGATGTTTGCAGAACGCGCAGCCATGGCCAAGAGGAGTCCGGCAGCAGGGGTACAGCAGTGACCGGTAAGGCCGCAATTACCGGAACCATCCGGTTACTGGAGCGCATGGCCTTTGACCCGGGTGAATTAAACTAAATAGTCCCTGTTCTTCAATAACGAGAGCAAAAAATGAAAAATCGTCTGTTCCCTGGGGGAGGGCAGGTTCAGGAGCCGGCCCTTCTGATTTGTGCGACTTCAAGATGATTGACCTCCCTGTGGCGGCTGGGGGGCCACCCTTTAAGGAATGCCAGAAAAATCTGAAGAGTGTCGCCATGGGAGACCAGGAGGATGTTTTTTTTCCTGTATTTGTCTTCGATATCTGAAATACAGGAAAAAATCCGGTTTAAAACACTTTCAACAGGCTCTACATTGTGTTTGGGGGGGGATATTTTTTTTGCATCATCAGCCCAGACTTTTTTATAATTATCATCCACGGTCAGTTCCCAGTCCCCGAAGAAACGTTCTCTCAGAAATTTCGAAAGTACAATGTCCCTGCCAATTTTTAGATTTTCCCCCACAATGGCCGCGGTCTGTCTGGTTCTTAAAAAGTCCGAGGCATAGATGATGGTATCCCGGTCAAGACCCGGAAAATGCGCGAGGGCGTAAGCGGCCTGGATCTTCCCTTGTTTTGTCAGCCCGTAGCCTCGCACACCGTTTTTTGGGCTGCTGACAATAACTTTTTCCGCATTGGCCAGGCTCTGGCCGTGGCGCATGATGTAATACTTGTTTTTAACCCCTTGGAAATCGACCATTATTTTTCTTTTTCAATGAGGCCTTTGACAAACCATCTCTGCATGAACAGCACCACCAGAACCGGGGGCAGCATTACCAAAAGGGCACCGGCAAGGGCGATATTCCATTCCGGCAGGTCGTCTGCCTGGGGGATGAGGTTCTGGAGCCCGATGACGGCTGTGGTCATTTTAACGTTGGTGGTCACCAGCAGGGGCCACAGATATTGATTGTATCCGTAGACAAACTCAATCACCACCAGGGCGGCAATATTGGTTTTGGACAGTGGGAAAAGAATTTTTCTGAAAAAGGTCATGGGGGAAGCCCCGTCAATTTTTGCGGCTTCGCACAACTCTTCAGGTACGGTCAAAAAAAACTGCCTGAACAAAAAGGTGCAGGTGGCCGAGGCTATCAGGGGAAGGATGAGACCGGTGTAGGAGTCCAGAAGGCTCCAGTTAAGACTCAGGGTGAACTCATGGCCGGTGAACCAGGAAACAAGGCCATTGAGGTGGAGCAGATCCCACAGGGCCTGAATGGGGCTTAAAACATTGGCAGCCATCTCATAGGTGGGCAGAATTCTGACTTCCACGGGCAGCATCAGGGTACAAAATACCGAGGCAAATGCCACCACCCTGAATTTATAATTAAAATAGACAATGGAAAATGCCCCGATCATTGACACCGCTATTTTTCCGATGGTAATGCCCGAGGCCATGATAAAGGAGTTGGTGATCTGGGTCCCAAGATTACCGCGGGTCCAGGCCTCATGGATGTTTGTAAAAAACTGATCCCCGGGGATCAGGGGCATGGGTACCTTGGCAACCTCATCCAGGGGGAGTGTGGCTGCAATCAGGCTGTAAATAATGGGGAACCCCACAATAAGAATGCCAAGCATTAAAAATGCGTATGTAAAAAAATCAAGTAAAGGTGTTTTTTCAACCATAATAATTATCCATTGTTATCCGCTGTATTGTACTTTTTTTTCAACAAATTTGAACTGAAGGACGGTGATAATGATGATCAAAAACATGAGCACCACAGACTGGGCTGAAGAAGAGCCCAGGTTCAGTCCGACAAATCCGTCCTGATATACCTTGTAGACCAATATATTTGTGGAACCTCCGGGGCCGCCCTGTGTGACGGTATGGATGATACCGAAAGTTTCAAAGAAAGCGTAAATGATATTCATTACCGTTAAAAAAAAGAATGTGGGGGAGAGCAAAGGAAAGGTAATGGTCCAGAACCGCCTGAAAGGCCCGGCACCGTCAATGGCAGCCGCTTCGATCAGGGATTTTGGTACGGCCTGCATGCCTGCAACAAAAAAGACAAAATTATAACTGACCTCTTTCCAGGCACTGGCCATGACGATCATGATCATGGCGTCATTGCCGTATAAAACAGGGTTCCAGTTAATTCCCATCCATTTTTTAATGGCCAGGGCCACAACCCCGTAGGAGGGATGGAGCAGAAAAAGCCACATGATGCCTGAGATTGCAGGTGCAACTGCATAGGGCCAGATAAGCATGGTCCGGGTCAGAGCCTTGGCTTTCATGGCTCTGTTGGCCATGGCGGCAATAAAAAGTCCCAGGGAAATGGATACCGCTGCCGTGGCCAGGCTGAAAAAAAGAGTGATGAGGATGGATTTCAGGTACAAAGGGTCGGTGAACAGTTCAATGTAATTGTAAAACCAGACAAATGTCGATTTTCTGCCGAAGGGGTCGCTTAGCAGAAAGGACTGAATGATTCCCTGGATGGCCGGCCAATAAAAAAAAGTAAGGGTTATCAGCAGCTGGGGAAAAATCAGCAGATAGGGCAAATAGGTTGATTTAAAAAAGGAGCGTTTTATCATAGTATAAAAAGGGAGGCGAAATAATTTAAGTTCAAATTATTTCGCCTCCCTGTGTGTTTCTATTTATAGGTTTTTTCGAAAGTTCTCAATTGGGCATTGCTTCTTGCCACGGCATCATCCATTGCTTTCTGGGGGGATTTTTTCCCGTTCCAGACAAGTTCCAGTTCTTCGTTGATAATATTACGGATCTGAACAAAATACCCCAGCCTAAGCCCCCGTGAAATTTCTGTGGGAACGGCTCTGTTCAATTGGTTGATGCCGACTTCCTGGATGGGATTGGCATCATAGTAACCTTTGGCTTTCAATGACTCATAGGCATCTATGGTGATGGGGAAATATCCTGTTTCCTTGTGCCAATACTCCTGCATTTTGTTGGAGGCCAAAAATTTCAGGAAAGCGGCAACCCCTTTATATTCTTCCTTTGAATGGCCGGTGAGTACCCACAGGGATGCTCCGCCGATAATAGAGTTCTGGGGTTTTTCCATTGTGGATTCCACGGGCAGGGGAGCTGCGTCCCATTTGAAATCCTTAACCGCTTTTTTCAGTTTGGCAATACCGGAGATGGAATCAATGTATATGGCAGCATTCTGGGCAAGAAATTCTGATTTGGGGCCCTGGTATTTCTGGCCGCCGTACATGAACCGCTTATCATCGGCCCAGGATTTGAGTCTTGAAATATGGTTTACCACCTGGGGGTTGTTGATCTCAAGTACACAGTCCAGTCCTTTGTATCCATTGGCTTCGGAAGCAAAGGGGATATTGTGGATGGCGCTGTAGTTTTCGATCTGGGTCCAGGACTGCCAGGCCGTAACCATTCCGGTTGGAGCGATTTTGGAAGTCACCAGTTTTTTGGTGATCTCTCCCAATTCATCCCAGGTTACGGGCTTGGTTTTTGATAGAAGGGGGATGCCTGCTTTTTCAAACATGTCGACATTATAATACATGATGGGGGTGGAGGAGTTAAAGGGCATGGACATCAGATTGCCGTCGGTATTCATATAGTAGGAGAGGACAGCCTGGAGGTACCGGTTCCAGTCCACATCGATTCCAGCATCCTTCATGAGCTCAAACACAGGATACACAGCTCCCGAGAGCATCATGGTCTGGGTACCCACCTCAAACACCTGGAGAAGGTGGGGCTGTTTTTTTGCACGGAAGGCTGCAACACCGGCATTCATGGTTTCATCATAGTTTCCCTTGAAGGTACCCACAACTTTGTAGTCGGACTGGGATGCATTGAATTCTTTAATCATGTTTGCAACCACTTTGCCACGGGCACTTCTCATGGCATGCCACCAGTTGATGGTGACGGGTTTGGCAAAAACCGCTGCCGGTAGGGCCAAGGCTGCTGCAAGAACAAATAATGCTAAAAATTTTCTAACCTTCATAGTATTCTCCTTCTTGTGTGAATAATTTAAAACCTGGGGTTAACGGGCATGATATGCAAAACTTATACTTTATATTTTAGCCCTGATTTATTAGGATATCGTTATTGTGTCAAGATATAATTGGATTTTAAAAAAAAGATTTGCTTCTTGATACATTTTATTGTTTTATGGTGCAAAAAAACAGGTACTCTCCACGGTAACAAATCTCATAGTACATCAGGATATTAAATGGCTGAGTTAAAATTAAAAAACGTTGTTAAAAAATATGGAAAAATCCAGGTTGTCCACGGATTAAACCTGGAGATCAGAGACAAGGAGTTTCTTGTCCTTGTCGGCCCGTCCGGATGTGGTAAATCCACGCTTTTAAGGATGGTGGCAGGGCTTGAAGAAATTTCCGACGGGACCATCTCCATCAATGGAAAAGTGGTCAACGACCTTGCTCCCAAGGACAGAGGGCTTGCAATGGTATTTCAAAATTATGCCCTCTATCCCCATATGAATGTGTTCAAAAATATGTCCTTTGGGCTCACCTTGAACAAAACACCAAAGGATGAGATTCAACGGCGTGTGCAAGAAGTGGCCGAAATTCTCGGGCTTGAAGACTTTTTATTACGCAAACCCCATGAATTGTCCGGCGGCCAGCGGCAGCGGGTGGCCATGGGCAGGGCCATGGTTAGAAAACCCTCTATTTTCCTCTTTGACGAACCCTTGTCAAATCTGGATGCAAAGCTTCGCATCCAGATGCGGGCGGAAATTAAAATGCTTCACCGGCGGGTTGCTTCCACAATGATTTATGTGACCCATGACCAGGTGGAGGCCATGACTCTGGCAGATCGGATTGT